>JAAYVT010000081.1 GCA_012517025.1 Phyllobacteriaceae bacterium
AGCAGATGCGAGGTCTGGAAGAGCGGCTGATTGACGACCTGCTGAGCGTCGCCGATAACCTGCTCAGCGGCGAAGCGCCGCCCGCCAGCTGGCCGGAGGAAGAGGGTGACGACGGCATTCACGTCGGCGACGACATGGCCGTCACCGACGCAGCACTGCGGCTGTTGAAGGAAGAAGTCGAAGGGATCCCGTCGCCGACGACCATCCGGCGGGTCCGGAAGAAGCTGAAGCTCTCGCAACGCGAAGCCGGCAGCCTGCTCAAGGTCGGTGACAGCGCCTTCGACAAGTACGAACGTGGTCTCGTCGAGCCCAGCGGGCCGACGAGCCAATTGCTTCGCCTTCTCGACCGCCATCCTCAGCTGATCGAGGAGTTGCGACGGAAGGGTTCCTGAACCGCGAACTGGGCCGCCGGACCGGCTCTTCCAGAGGGCCGATCGTTTTGGCGCGGCGGTTGGTGATTGGCAGGAAAGAGACGTCGGCCTGCCTTTCTTGATCTCCAGGCGAGTGCCGTTGGGCACGGTTGACGGTTCGGCGTCTGCGTAGTTCGACTGCTGACACATTCACAAACATGACGCCTCTTCCGCTCTCGTAGAGAGAGCGGTTTCGATATCGGTTTGGCTGGAGGCCTGCTGTTTGACGCCCAAATCGGGACTTGAGGGCGGTTCCCCGGGGCGACAGGCCAGTCCAGCCCTGCTACGCTTGCATTCTCATTCATACAACACTATTGTTGTAACCATGATTCCTGCCCTCGCCCCACTATCCGGCTCTCCGTGGAACGTTCTGCCCCCTGGGGTACACGCGGCGGGTTTGGAGGAAATTGCAGTTGCCTTCGCAACGAACGCTTGGCGGCGCGAGCTTTTCGCGGGCCTAGTTCTTGCCTGTCACAAGTTACGCTCAGCCGGCTGTACCATTGTTTATCTCGATGGCAGCTATGTAACTGGAAAGCCGAAGCCCGGCGACTTTGATGCATGCTGGGATCCTGCCGGGGTAGATCCGATCAAACTTGATCCCGTATTCTTGGATTTCACGAACAGTCGGGCGGCACAGAAGGCGGCGTTCAAAGGCGAATTCTTTCTTTCCTCGATGACGTGCATGGATGTCGGACAATCATTCGTCGAATTCTTCCAAATGGATCGCTTTACAGGAAAAAAGAAAGGGATCATCTCCATCCCGCTTTCGGTCGACCCTCTTCTGTCCGGGAAGGTGCTGACATGATTTACAGCGACAAACAGTATGTCGTATCGGGTGCGCAACTATCGAAGTTGCACGACGCGCTTGCTGCCGCAATGGCGCGTGCATCGGATCAGACGTGGCTCACGCAAGCCGAGATTGACGGACTCAAAAGCCAAATCTCGGATATTGAGGCCGACCTAGCTGAATATGATCTGTTGAAATCCGGACAGGTCTCGTTTTCTAAAACTTATGCGCTAGAAGAACTGCCGCGTGTACTTGTACAGGCGCGCATTGCCTCCGGAATGAGTCAGACGGATCTCGCCCAAAAGCTTGGTATGAAGCCGCAGCAGGTGCAGCGGTACGAGGCAACCGATTATATGGGTGCGAGCCTTGGCCGGCTGATCGAGGTTTCGAAAGCGCTCGGCGTAAAATCGTCGGGGAGCTTTGAGGGGCCGAAGCAGGCTGGCGGATCGCTGTTTGCGTGGGGCGATGCCAACGATATCGTCTGGGGTCAGTTTCCTTACAAGGAGATGATCAAACGTAGGTGGTTTGATCTGCCACGTGGCGCAAATCCGATCGAGCGAGTGAAGGATTACTTCATGCACGCCGCCGGACCACAATTTGCGACAGCGTTTCACCGCAAAAAGATGCACAGCGGGAACGTGCCAAACGAATATGCCTTACTAGCGTGGCAGGCGCGCATTCTGGAGCGGGCGCGCAGTAAGATTGAGACCGGACAAATCGAAGCTTTCGAGCTCGATGACCGGTGGCTGCCAGAGTTGGTACGTCTCACGAGACAGAAGGATGGACCTAGGCGTGCCCGCGATCTGTTGGCGGAGAAAGGCATCATTCTCATCGTCGATCGTCACCTTCCGGGGTCGTATCTCGACGGCGCTGCCATGCTCGCCGATGGTGGGACACCGGTTGTCGGCCTTACGTTACGTTATGATCGTCTGGACAATTTTTGGTTTGTGCTGATGCATGAGCTCGGTCACGTCTTCCTGCATCTCTTCGACGGTTTGCGCTTCGACTTCTTTGACGAAGAAGGCGGCAATGACGGTGATGCGATCGAGGCAGAGGCTGACAAATTCGCTCTCGACGCACTGATACCGGAAGCATTGTGGGATCGGTGTCTGTCCCGCTTCGCCCTGTCGGAAGAAGCGGTAAAGATCGACGCGGAGACACTCGGCATCGATCCGAGCATCATCGCGGGGCGCATAAGAAAAGAGCGCGGCAACTACACCATTTTGAATGATTTGGTTGGTCGAGATCAGGTGCGTTTACAGCTAGAGGAGGTGAGCGATGATCTTGACTAATGATATGTATGTTCCGGCCCTGCGGTGGCGTCAGGGCGAATATCAGGCGCTTGCCCGTCTTGCCGCCGCCGCCAAGAACCGTATCGTCCCCTATGTCACCATTCCGGAAGTCGAATTTGATTTCGAGTTGTGGCAACCGAAGAAGACGGTTCAGGAGCATGTGCATCCATTTGCTGCGCGCTTCAGTGCCAAGTGGGGGCAGCGGCCCGCATGGGTCGGCGTGCATCCAAGTATTTCCGGCAAGCCGATGGGGGATGGCCGCGACATATTCACATATGTGTTCGAAGCCCTACGGGCATTCCAAGCGAATGCGATGCCGGTAGTTCCTCTTGATGCCTCCACCTCCCTGATCGCATCCGTTGCAGGGATCGTTGCGACCGATGGCATTGGAGCAGCTATCGCGGTCCGGCTAGAAGATCTTATGAAGCCTGATGCGCGCGCACGTATCGAGGCTTTGACCACGTCGCTCGGTCTGTCGCTCGACGAAGCTGACCTCTTTATCGATCTCGGTGCACCGAATTTTGAGCCCTACGGTGCTTTCGCGGGTGCGCTTGTTGCGGCCATGCAAAAACTTGGTGATCTGAATGCCTTCCGCAATTTCGTCGTCATCGGGACAGCGATTCCCGAAACGTTCAAGGATGTTGCTAAGGGCGCCGACCAGCTCCCGCGCCATGAATGGCTTTTCTATCAAACATTGCTCGGCAAATTGCCTCCCGGCATGCGGCAGCCCAATTTCGGTGACTACACAATCGTCCATCCGGAATTCACTCCAGTGGACATGCGCAAGATCAAGTCGGCCGGCAAACTTGTCTATACGACGTCGACGGCATGGGAGGTCCGCAAAGGCGGGGCGTTCCGAGACAATCCGGGGCAGATGCACGACCACTGTGCTTCGATCGTAGCGTCCGGCAAATTTAGTGGAGCGGGTTTCTCAAGTGGCGATGACTACATCGCCAAATGTGCAGCGCGGACAGCGAAACCTAGCAACCAGCCCTGGTGGAAATTCGTTACGATCAACCACCACATCACCCATGTTCTGGGCGATCTCTCCATGTCTGCCGCTGCACCATGAAAGCACGGATGGAGGCGGTGATCTCGCAAAGCGGCATGGCCTCGCAAAGTATCTCGTAAAGCTGTCTTCTCGGCCGTCGGAGATCCTTCGGCGCATATCCAGCCTGGCCCAAGAGTTCAACGACTTCATCGCGCCAGAGAAGGTGCGCCATCATGACCGGATCGATGTCGGGATTGGCGGCGGCGTCTCGCAACACGTGGAAGCTGATGCCACCCCTCGGTCCTTGTTCTGCCGCCATCACGCCACACCATTCGGGAGCTTCCCTCATGATGCGGGCGACATGCTTCGGCGCGGCGACGAGGGTGAGCTTCTGCAGCGTCTGGCGATAGATACCGATCTGGGCCGTAAACCGGTCGAGATTATCCTTGGCGCTCTTGATTTCATAGCCGTGAATGCAGCCGTTGATGACGGCCACGTCGATGCGGCTTCGGGCGTGCGCGAGACCAAGCTCATCAATCACGAGCGTGTCAGGACGAGATTTGGCGCGTCGCAATCGTTTTGCGTGTAGCGCAGAGCGAATGTCTGCGTCTGTCGTTCCCAAACTCGTCATGGCCGCCATCGTAGTCGTCTCCCCGAGTTAGCTTCTGCCAGAGGTGATGCTCCAAGCCAAGGCAGCATTCCGACGCAACCGAAATTGGTAGATTTTTGCCGTACCGGCGGTGCCCTCCCTTGGTCGTCGAATACCAATTGAACCGCCGGGTGTGAATTTCCTATTCTCTCTAATGGCTAGAGCGCTCGCTCCGAGCATCCTGCCATGGACCGCACCGCTTCAGAGCACCTCGTCAGGCCGCCATCATCGACGCTCCGTCCACCTCCGCCGCCAGCGCCTTCTCAATGTCGGCGAGCTGCCGCCGCTTGTCGGCGAGATCGTCGGCGAAGGCGAACGCGCCGCCTTGGCGTGAACGGTAGGAAGCGAGACGGCTCTTCGCCTCGTCATGCCGGTGACGCTGCCGCTCGCGCTCCTCCTCGAAGCCGGAGACAGCGTGCTCGAGCCGGGCGATCACCCCGAGCGGCGTGACAGTGAGCGGCAGTTCGATCTCGTGATCGGCCCCGGTCCTGAGCAACATGATCGTGGTGCGGAAACCATCCCCACCGAACCGCTCGCCACGGAACTCCACATCGAAGCCGCCGATCGAAGCGATGACGGTGTCGCCCTCCTGCCGGAGTTGGACGAGGGTGAGGATCTCCTTCATCAACGCGCGGCCGGCGGCCTTGCGCTCTGTGAAGACCTCCCCCGCCACCATCATGGCGAACACATCCCCCGAAGTCGGCACCAAACGAGCGATGTCCTCGCCGATCTCGGCGATGCGGCGGTTCGCCTGCTCGACGTCGCGCTCGGCATCGCGGATCTGGCGACGGACGGAGAAGAGGTCGTCGTCGTGGGCGGCGCGCAGGCGCTCCAATCGGGCGATGTCCGCCTCGAGCCCGGCCTTCTGCATCAAGCGCAGGTCACCCGAGGCAATCGCCTTGGCCATGGCAAACTGATTGGCCTGCCCCTCGCCGAGGTCCTCAAGCCGACGGACCGAGGTGTCGCCGGAGAGCGCGGCAGCGATGAAGCGGGCTTTGCGCTCGTTGTTCTGCCACATGGTGGCGTCGAGCGAACCCTCGGTCGCGTAGGCGTAGATGTCGACCTCGTCGTGCTGATTGCCCTGGCGGACGATTCTCCCCTCGCGCTGCTCGATCTGCGAAGGGAGCCAGGGCACGTCGAGGTGATGGAGCGCCTTCAGCCGGAGCTGGACGTTGACGCCGGTCCCCATCGTCTCCGAACTGCCGATCAGGAAGCGGACCCTGCCTGCTCGCACGTCGCCGAACAGGCGCTGCTTCGCCTCCGATTTCTTGTGGTCCTGCATGAAGGCGACCTCGGCGGCCGGCACGCCGAGACGAACGAGTTCATCACGGATCCAGCGGTAGGCCGAAAAACCACGGATCTTCTCCACCGCGATCGTGCCGAGGTCGGAGAAGATCATCTGCGCGGCGCCGGCGAGCTCGTAGGGCTTGCCGTCGGGGCGGACATAGGCGTTCTCCCTCGTCTCCCACCAGATGCGGAAGGCGTTGGCGACGAGGAGGTTGAGCTTGTTCTCCGGCTCGTCGCCGTTGTCGGGGTCGACGAGGCGCAGGTCGATCGCCGCGTGCCGCCCGTCGGTGATGACCGAGAGCAGGATGTCGTCGCCGGGTTCGGCCGGACGGTCGCGCTCTTCGATCGCCTTGATCCGAGCATCGAGTACCGTCTGATGGCGCTTGAAGGCCGCCGTCGGCTTGGCGGTCAGGATCTGCCGCTTACCCGTCGCAATCGCCGGCACCTTCACGTACCGGCGCAGGTCCTCCGGCAGCACGACGTCGGCGAAGCTGCGGAACATCGCGATCAGTTCGGGCACGTTGACGAAGCTGGCGAACCGGCTGACCGGCTTGTATCGGCCGGAGGGCTGGAGTTCGAGTTCGGTGGTGGTGTCGCCGAAGGTCGAGGCCCAGGCGTCGAACTCGTGGAGACCGCGTGCCGTCAACGCCTCGTGGTCCATGAGGCGCTGCACCGAGAACATCTCGCCGAGGGTGTTGGTGATCGGCGTACCCGAAGCGAGGATCAGGGCCCGGCCGGGGTTCTTCGTCTCGACGAAGCGGGATTTCACCCAGAGATCCCAGGCGCGCTGCGACCCGTTCGGATCAACGCCCTTCAGTGTCGACATGTTGGTGGCGAAGGAGAGTTTGCGGAACTCTTGCGCCTCGTCGACGATGATCTGGTCGACGCCGATCTCCGAGATCGTGAGGAGGTCGTCCTTGCGGGTCGCGAGCGCCTCGAGCCGCTCCTTCAACCCCTCCTTCAGCCGCTCGAGCCGCTTGCGCGAGACGCGATCCTCACCCTCGACCTTCGTGACGAGGTCCTCGTAGAGTTCGAGCTCGTCCTGGATCATCTGCTGCTCGAACGCCGAGGGCACGCCGATGAAGCGGAAGGCGGAATGCGTGATCAGGATCGCGTCCCAGGTCGCGGTCGCCGCCCGGGCGAGGAACCGCTGCCTCTTCTCCTTCACGAAGTTGGTCTCGTCGGCGACGAGGATGCGGGCATTGGGATAGAGCGTCAGAAACTCGCGCGCCGCCTGCGCCAGGCAGTGGCCGGGGACGACCAGCATCGCCTTGGCGATCAGACCCAGCCGCCGCTGCTCCATGACGGCGGCGGCCATCGTCATGGTCTTGCCGGCGCCGACGGCATGAGCGAGGTAGGTCGCGCCGGCGGCGACGATCCGCCAGATGCCGCGCTTCTGATGCGGATAGAGCGTGAAGGCACCGGAGGCCCCCGGCAGTTCGAGGTGCGATCCGTCGAAGCGGCGCGGCGCGATGTCGTTGAAGCGGTCGTTGTAGATCCGCGCCAGCCGATCGGTACGGTCGGGATCGGTCCAGACCCAGGTCTGGAACGCGGTCTTGATCTTGGCGAGCTTCTCCTTCGCCGCTTCGGTGTCGACGACATTGAGGATGCGGCGCTCCCTGCCGTCCTCCTCGACCGTGTCGAAGATCTGCGGCACGCGAGAGTTCAGCGCATCGGCCAGCAGTTCGCCGGCATGGCGGCGCTCGGTACCCCACTCCGAGGTGCCGGCCGCGAGCCAACCGAGCTGGCGCGCCTCCACGGTCCACGAGGCCAGTTCCGGCATGTGGTGGATGCGGATGGCGGCGCCCATCGTCTCCTGCACGAAGGCGACGATGTCGGACGCCGGGATCCACGGCGCACCGAGGCGAGCGGTGATCTCGGAGGGAC
>JAAYVT010000082.1 GCA_012517025.1 Phyllobacteriaceae bacterium
ACCGGTCGTGAAGGCCGAACCCCGGGCCGACACCACGGGCGAGCGTCTGTCGCGCTCGCTGGAAGCCGCTCTGGCCGAACCCACGCCGACGGTCGCCCCGACCCCGGCCGCTCCCCCTGCGGCCGCCGCCGAGACGCCGCGCAAGACCGCCGACGCGGTCGCGCCGGCTCTGACCCAGCCGACCGCCGCCAACGACGATCGCCGTTCGACCGGAACCATCGCCCAGACTCTCGACCGGCGCCCCTCGGGCGCGCCCCTCGCCTTCGCCGCCCTGGCCTCCGTGCTGTGGCTCGTCGGCGCCGGTTGGCTGTTCTGGTCCTATCTCACCGCCACCGGCGCGGCCGCCGATCTCGGCGGCGCGCTGCGCGATCCGCGCGCGCTGCTCGCCCTGGTCGGGCTGGCGCTGCCGGTGATGCTGGTCTTCGCCTTCGCCACCCTGGTGCGTCGCGCCCAGGAACTGCGGATGACCGCCCATTCGATGACGCAGATCGCCCTGCGTCTGGCCGAGCCGGAAACCAACGCTCAGGAGGCGGTGGTCTCGGTCGGTCACGCCATCCGCCGCGAGATGGCCGCCGTCGGCGACGGCCTGGAGCGCGTCGTCGCCCGCGCCGGCGAGATCGAGGTGCTCGTCCACAACGATGTGTCCTCGCTCGAGCGCGCCTACGGCGAGAACGAGCTGCGCATCCGTTCGCTGATCGAGGAGCTGGTCAACCAGCGCGAGGCGATCGTCAACAACTCCGAGCGCGTCCGCGCCGCCATCACCGGCGCCCACGAGGGCCTCGCCGGCGAGCTGTTGACCACCCGCGAGCGCATCGCCGAAGCCGCCGGCGAGGCGACCGAACGCGTCGTCTCCTCCCTCGCCGGCAAGGGCGAGGAGATCACCGGCTCGCTGGAGCGCACCGTCGGCAGCGTCGTCGACCAGCTCGGCGGCCGTTCGTCCGAGGTCATCGAGAAGCTCTCCGAGACCGGTCGCACCGTCGCCGAGACCCTCGGCTCGGCCGGCCGCGTCGCCGCCGAGACCCTGTCGGTCAAGGGCTTCGAACTGACCGACATGCTCAACCGCACCGGCGACCGCATCGTCGCCGATCTGACCGATCGCACCGACCTGCTCTCCGAGACCGTCCGTTCGATGGGCGACGGCCTGGCGACGACGCTCTCCGAGCGCACCGACACCCTCGCCGCGACCCTGACCGAGCGCACCGACACCCTCGCCTCGACGCTGACCGGCACCACCGCCTCGCTCGCCTCGACCCTGACCGAACGCACCGCCTCGCTCGCCTCGGCGCTGACCGAGCGCACCGACGCCCTCGCCTCCACCCTCGGCGCGAGCACCGACGAGCTGTCGGCGCGTCTCGGCGACACCACCGATCGGCTGGTCACCACCCTGATCGATCGCACCGCCGACGTGACGACCACGCTCTCGGCGACCGGCGAACGCATCGCCGGCGATCTGACCACCCGCACCGAGGCGCTCACCACCACCATCCGCACCGTCGGCGACACCCTGGTCGAGCGCACCGAACAGGTCGACGCCACCCTGTCGAAGACCGGCGCCTCGCTGGTCGACGCCCTCGCCGCCCGCACCGAGATGCTGACCGGCACCATCCGTTCGGTCGGCGATACCCTGGTCGAGCGCACCGAACACGTCGACGCCACCCTGTCGAAGACCGGCGCCTCGTTGGTCGAGGCCCTCTCCGCCACCGGTTCGTCGCTGAACCAGAGCCTCGCCGCCACCGGCGACCGCATCACCGGCGACCTGACCGCCCGCACCGAGGCGCTCACCGGCACCATCCGCACCGTCGGCGACACCCTGGTGGAACGCGCCGAGAGCGTCCACGCCACCCTGTCGAAGACCGGCGAGACCCTGATCGACACCCTGTCGTCGACCGGCACGTCGCTGACCGACAGCCTCGCCTCGACCGGCCGTCTGGTCGCCGAGACCATCGAGACCCGTGGCGAGGCGGTCAACGCCGCCCTGAAGAGCCGCGCCGACGAAATCGACGGCTCGCTCGCCCGCACCGGTCGCGAGGTGGTCGAGATGATCTCCCAGCGCGGCGACGACGTCACCAGCGCCCTTTCCGGCGCCGGCGCCCAGATCAACACCCTGTTCGTCGAGCGTTCGCGCGAAGTCGCCGAGAGCCTCACCCGCACCGGCGGCGAGCTGGTCGACGCCATCGCCGAACGCGCCGCGGAAGTCGCCGACGCGCTCAAGGGCACCGGCCAGTCGCTGGTCGTCGATCTGTCGCTGCGCGGCTCGGAGATCACCGAACGCCTCGACGAGACCGGCACCAAGATCGCCGAGACCATCTCCACCCGCGGCGGCGCGCTCGCCGATCGCCTCGGCGAGACCGGGGAGAAGATCTATCAGTCGATCGTCGTCCACGGCGCCGACCTGCAGACCCGTCTCGCCGACACCGGTCGCGAGCTCGACGGCCTGCTCGACGCCCGTGCCGGCGCCTTCAAGCAGAGCCTCGACGGCTCGCTCGCCTCGGTCGGCGAGGAGCTGGTCGCCCGCACCACCGATCTCGCCGAGCGTCTGGCCCGTGCCGGCGGCGAAGTCGCCCGTCTGGTCGCCAACCAGGGCGAGGCCGTCACCGGTCGCATGACCGAGGCCGGCGAGAAGATCGCCGAGGTGATCGACCGCCGCGGCTCCGAGATCCGCTCCGGCCTGGAGAGCCGGATCGAGACGCTCGACCACATCGTCAACGTCCGCACCGCCGGCCTCGTCGAGGCGCTCGGCGAGCGCACCGACGTCATCCGCGACATCGTCGACAATCGCTTCGCCGCCGCCGCCGAACAGTTCGGCGAGCGCAGCGACGCCCTCGCCGCCTCGCTCACCGCCAACACTGAACGGCTCTCCGCCTCGCTCGACGGCCACCTCGCCCACTTCGGCGACGCCCTCGACGACAAGGTGTCGAACATGGCGGGCCTCATCGACGCCCGCGTCACCGGCTTCGCCGACACCGTCGGCGCCCGCATCGACGGTCTCGGCCGCGACCTCGACGATCGCACCGCCCATCTCGGCGCGACCATCGACGACCGCGTCCGCAAGATCGACGAGGCGCTCGACCTGCGCGGCCGCCTGATCGCCGGCAACCTGATGGACCGCACCCGCGACATCGCCCAGACCTTCGCCGAGGGCCAGACCCAGATCGCCGCCGCCTTCGACGGCCGCCTCGACGAAATCGGCCGGGTGCTGACCGATCGCGCCGAAATGGTCGGCAACGACCTCGCCGACCGGGTCGCCGAGATCAACGGCACCCTCGGCGCCCGTCTGCTCGAGGTCTCCGGTACGCTCGACGCCGGCTCCGAACGGCTCGAGCGCATCGCCGCCGAGCGCACCGCCGCCATCGCCGAGACCCTCGGCCGCACCATGGCCGACGCCGGCGCCTCGCTCGACACCCGCACCGCCACCCTCGCCGCCACCATCGACCGCGCCGCCCGCGACGCCGACGTCGTCCTCGACCAGCGCACCGCGGCCCTCGCCACCACGATGGAACAGGCCACCGCCGCCGCCGGAGCGACGCTCGAGGCCGGCGCCGCGCGGCTCACCGGCACGCTGGAGCGGGCCGGCGGCGACGCCGTCGCCCTGCTCGACGGCCGCACCGCGCGTCTCGCCCAGACCATCGATCGCTCCACGGCCGAGGCCGCCGGCGTCCTCGATGCCCGCACCGCCGCCCTCGCCGAGACCGTCGACCGTGTCACCGGCGAAGCCGCCGGCGTGTTGGAGACCCGCACCACCGCTCTCGCCGAGACCATCGATCGCTCGATCTCGCAGGCCGCCGGAGCCCTCGACGGCCGCACCACCACGATCGCCGCGACCATCGACCGCTCCGCCGCCGCCGCCGCCGGTCTGCTCGAGTCCCGCACCGAGGCGCTGGCCCGGACCATCGGCCTCTCCGCGACCGAAGCCGCCGGCGTCCTCGACGGCCGCACCGCCGCCCTCGCCGAAGCGATCGATCGCTCGACCGCCGAAGCGGCCGGCATCCTCGCGGCGCGCACCACCTCGCTCGCCGAAACCATCGACCGCTCGACCGCCGGCGCCGCCTCCACCCTCGACGCCCGCACCGCCTCGCTCGCCGAGACCATCGACCGCGCCACCGCCGAGGCGGCCGGCATCCTCGACGCCCGCACCGTGGCGATCGCCGAGACCGTCGGCCGCACCATGTCGGAGGCGACCGCCTCGCTCGAGGAACGCACCGGGGCGCTCGACCACATCGTCGGCGAGCGGCTCGGCTCGGTCGCCGGCACCCTCGAGGAGGAGACCCGGCGTGCCACCGCGCACATCGCCGGCACCCTCGAGGCCGCCGCCCGCCACGTCGCCGGCGCCACCCAGTCGCTGGAGCAGACGGTGCTCGGCCAGACCTCCGAACTGGTCACCCAGCTCGACGCCCGCACCCGCGACCTCTCCGACCTCATCGGCGGTCGCGGCAGCGAGCTGGTCGACGCCCTCGCCTCGCGGGCGGAGGACTTCGTCGCCCGCACCGACGGTGCCGCCGACGTCCTCGGCGCCGCCGTCGACGGCAAGGTCGGCGAGATCGAGGGTCGCATCGGCCGGGCCCGCGAGTTCCTGGTCGACGCGCTCGAGCGCAAGGGCCGCGACCTCGCCGAGGTCGTCGCCCGCCAGGGCATCGACGCCACCCGCCTGCTCGGCGAGGCCCGCGACGGTCTCGTCGGCGCCATCGAAGAGAAGACCCGCGAGGCCGTCGGCGTCGTCGGCGAGGCCAACGATCGCCTGCGCGACGACATGGGCGGCCTGCTGGAGCGCCTGACCCAGGCCAATCTGACCCTCCACTCGGTGCTGAACCGCGCCGCCGAGAACCTCGACCTGGTCGAGAAGAGCCTCGGTGGCCGCACCGACGAGGTGCGCGGCGTGATCGAACACGCCCTCGCCGAGACCCGCGGCGTCACCGAGACGGTGTCGCGTCAGGTCGCCACCCTGAAGGACACCTCCGGCACGGTGCTGGCCGACGTCGCCGATCTCAGCCTGCGCTTCGAGGAACAGGCCCGCGCCCTGACCTCCGCCGCCCATTTGGTCGGCGACGCCAACCGCGTGCTGGAATCGACCGTCGAGGATCGCCGTCGCGCCCTCGAGGCTCTCGCCGCCGGCCTGGTCGACAAGACCCAGGTGGTGGAGAGCATGATGCACGGCTTCACCTCGCTGGTCGGCGATACCCTCGGCAGCGCCGAGACCCGCGCCCGCGACGTCGGCGCCGCCCTCGCCACCGCCGCCGAGGACGCGGTGCGCAAGGTGCTGAGCCAGATGGACACCCTGCGCCAGACCGCCGGCACCGAGGGCCAGCGCTCGGCCGAGGCCCTGCGCGCCGCCCAGGAGGCGATGATCGCCGAGATGACGCGCGCCGTCGGCGAGACCACCGGCCGCTTCGCCGAGGCGACCGAGAAGATGCGCGAAGCGGCGCGGATGATGCAGAGCGAGCTCGAGGCGACCCGTGGCGAGCTGCGCCGCGGCGTTCTCGAACTGCCCAAGGAGGCCGAGGAATCGACCGCCAACCTGCGCCGCATCGTCACCGATCAGCTGCGCGCCCTGTCGGAACTGTCGAGCCTCGTCGGTCGCCAGACCGCCCACCTCGACACCT
>JAAYVT010000083.1 GCA_012517025.1 Phyllobacteriaceae bacterium
AAGATGCGGATATCGCGCATGGACGTGCTCTGCCTAATCGTAATCCCCCGAGAGTGTCCGACAACGAGATCGCTTTCAATTGTGGGTTTTACAAAACGCAGGATCCGAGCGTGATCGGAAGGAAACGCCGTTGTGCACTCGGGTGCACAAGACGGCCAATGGTCTGCGTCAACCTTCAGGTCATACGGGCACACGTTCAACGACCAGTCCAATAGATATCAACCTATTGAGGCTGGATGGTCCCGACCTCCGGAACGCCCACGCTGCGGCGCGCTACATGATGGCGCTACGCAAATTCTGCCGAGAACGCAAAAATCATGTTGTATCTCAATGAGACCTAGTGTCCCGTCCCGAAAATGACTTTACATAACCGCTCGACTTTTTCGAGGATGGCCTCGCTGGTCGCGGTCCAGACGAACGGGTGAGCCTTGGCGTTGTAGGCAGCGATGAAGGCTTCGATCTTGGCGATCAAATCCTTGGCGCTGACGCAGGATGATCGACCACCTCAGCGGGACGGGACACTAGAGCTTGGTGCGCTTCGCACCCTCTCTGCCGCGGCGGATGATCTTGAGCATTCGAGCGATGCAACCGGGTTCAATTTCTCATTTCGGTTGGATGAACCCAGCCCACGTTTCCATTACTTCTCGGCGCTTTTCGAGTGCGTCGCCTCGGCGATATGCCTGCTCTACTGAATTTCCGACGATATGGGCGAGCGCTGCCTCTGCGACCTCCCTCGGGAACGGCGTGCATTCGCCGCACCAGTCGCGGAACGACGATCGGAAGCCGTGGGGTACGAAGCCGGTCTCGCCCATCCGCACCAGCAACTGCTTGAAGGCCATGTTCGACAGCGGTTGTCCACGCCGACTGCTCGGGAACAAGTAGGCCGCTGGCTCGTCGCTCTCGCGGAGTTTCGCCGCCTCGTTCAGGATTTCGATCGTCCGGTCCGAAAGCGGCACGCGATGCTCTCGGCCGGCCTTCATCCGACGGGCGGGGACGGTCCAGACTTTCGAACCGAGGTCGATCTCACCCCATGTGGCGCCGGTTACCTCGCCGGTACGGGCGGCGGTCAGGATCAGGAATTCGAGCGCTCGTGCGGTAACGGCTTCGCGGGCTCGTAGGCGCCTGACGAAGGCCGATACCTCTTCGTAGGGCATGGCCGGCTGATGGCCGCGCTGGAGCTTCTGCCGGCGGGGCAGGAGGTGGTCGAGATGCCCGCGCCACCGGGCGGGGTTCTCGCCGCCGCGCCATCCTCGCGCCTTGGCAGCGTCCAGGACTTTCTCGATGCGGCCGCGGAGGCGAGAGGCGGTCTCCTGCTTGGTCGCCCAGAGCGGCTTGAGAATGTCGACTATGTCCTCTGTGGTGACGGCGTCGATGGCCTTCTTCCGGATTGAGGCGCAATAGGAGTCGCCCAGGGTCTGCTTCCATTGATAGATGTGCTTTTCGTTGCGGAAGCCGGATTCGATCGTCCCGATCAGTTCGTCAGCGAAGACCCCGAAGCTCGGCGTCTTGGCCTCTTCGATCTCAACGACTTTCTTACGCTCGATCGGGTCGACGCCGGCCTTCACCGTCTTCCGGGCGTCGGCGACGAGTTCGCGGGCCTCCTTCAGGCTGATTTCGGCCGCTGATCCGAGCTGCATTTCACGGCGTCGTCCCTGAATTGTATACCGAGTGAACCACCGCCGCGCATTCCCGACGACCTCGAGATAGAGCCCGTCGCCGATGGAGTGCCGACCGTCCGTCTTGATCGCTGCGACCTCGCGGGCGGTGAGGAGCTTCGCTGCCATATCCCTTATCTCCCACCAATTCTCCCACCATTTGATGTTGGATACTAGCGGTCGAGCGTGGTCATGGGTAGACGAAAAACTCTCTAACTAGCTGATTTATCGTTAAATTAGTGGTTGTCGGCGCACTCCAGTGGATACTGGTTTTGTGGTCCTCAGCTCCACCATTCCACCCCAAGCCTTCGATGACGCGTACGTCCAGGGACGTTCGACGGTCTCCGCGCCTGTGTGACACCCGGGGGCACACGAGGGTCAGAGGCCGTCGGGAAGCCTCGAACTCATCGTGGAATCAACCACTTGCGTCAGCTCGGCGGAGTCCAGATGATCCGCTGCAGGAGGCCGCCGTCGAGCACTTCGCGGCGGGGGAGTTGCGTCGCCATCGCCGCTTCGCCCTGGAAGGAGAAGGTCAACACCACGTTCGGTGCGCCTCGCGACCGGCAGATCGCCATGCCGAGCCACAGATCCGTGCCGATTCGGCAGGTCGCAGGATCGGTGCCGGTCTCGCCGAAGGTCATGCCGGGACGCTCGCCGGCCGGGCCCACCACGTGATGGGTCACACCGTGGATCTGGGTGATCCGATTGCCTTCGCCGAGAATGTGCAGAACCTGGATGCGGCCGCCGTAGGCGTCCTTGAACAGCACCAACGCGTCCGGCGTCGACCGCTCGAGGCCGATGGTGACGTGACCGGTCTCGTAGCCGGGCAGCGAGGCGAGGATCGCCTTCGAGGAAAAGGGCGTCGAGGCGTCGATCGGGCCGGCACCGCGCGCCGTGATCTGCAGGAACGTGTCCGAAGTCGCCTGGAAGGCGGGTGCCGCCGGGCCGGTGCGCAGACCTTCCGTCGGCGCACAGGCGACGATCGCCCCGAGGGCCGCCGCGCTGGAACAGTTCACGATGCCGCGTCTGAGCAGCCGGCTTCCCTTCATCGCGCTCTCCCGAATCGCCGGTGTCCGTACCGAAGCAACGAACTAGGCCGGCGTGCCGTCGCTGTCCATCTTCGAGCGCGGGAGGCGAGACACCTCCCCGTGACTCGGCCGCGTCGGACGCCGGCTCAACGATCGGGGCCCACTCGGCACGCCGCCGTGGCGTTCGCCGGAGCCTTCGTCACCGTCACGTCGTAGCGCACGCGGGTTCGATCGCCGAGCGGAGAGGTCAACAGCAGGTCGAAACGGTCGCGACCGTATCGGCCCTCCGAGGTCTGGAAGATCAGCGCCAGGTGCGGCGTGGTTCGGCCGGTGCAATGGGCGCGTTCCGGGCGGTCGGCGACGAAGGGCAGGACAACAGTCTCCAGCCGCAACGTGCCGATCTTCGGCGCACGTTCGATCCGCACGTCCATCGGACCGGCGGAGGCGCAGGTCTCGTCGACGACCGCGTAGGCGTAGGGCAGGATCCGGCACTGCCCGTCGCCGATCACCAGTCTCTCGCGGTCGAGATGGGGGCGCGGCGCCGCCGCGACGGCCGAGGAAGCGAAGAGCGCCGGGGCGCAGAGAAGGACGAGCGTCGCGATGCGACCTCGCGCGGTCATCGCGTCACCTCGATGCGATAGGGAACGACGATCCGCGTTCCGTCGGAATGCATCACCTCGACGGTGAATCGGTCGTGGCCGATGCGATCCGGGGCGACGAAGAAGATCACCGTGCCGTCGCCGATCCGGCCCCAGCAAGCCGCCCACGGCCCGGGCCCGAAAGTGGTGATGCCCTGGGCCGGTCGCGCCTCGATCCGGCCGAGACGCGGCGCCGCGATCACCCGCACCGTCGGGCGCGGCAGCGAGCGGCAGTCGGTCGTCATCGATTGGTAGACCGGATTGAGAGGACTTTCGCGGCCGCGTGGCACGGTGACCGATCCCGGCGCATAGGTCGCCGCGGTGCCGCGCGCGGAACTCCGTGGGGCCGTGTCCGAGGTCGCCCGAACCGCCGAGGCGGTCGATGGGGCGAGGGGGGAGCCGTCGGCGGTCGGGGCGCAGGCCCACAGGCCGGGCAGGAGGCAAGCGAGAACCACGTTCGATCGCTTCGACCGTCGCGCCACCATCGCCGTCTCCCCGCTTCGAAGCTCCGTCGCTCCGGGAGCGTCGAGATTAAGGGCCCGGACCGGGCTCGTCGCGTCACGGTCGGGTGAGGGGGGGGGTGTCTCGAACGTCGGACGGGGTCGTCGGCGGCGCGCCTCACCGACAGCGCAGTAGGGTGCCGAGCAACGCGCCGATCGTCCAACCGACCAGCGCGTAACCGGTCGTGGCGCCGATCATGAACGCGGCGAGACCCATGCCGCCATCGTATGCGGCCGCGTCGGTGACCAAGACGACGGCCGCCGCGACGATGGTCAGGGCGAGAAGGGTCGCGACGGTGATCCAGACGGCCAGCCCGATTCGGCGCGAGAGGGTCGCGCCGACGAGAGCGCCGAGGAGCAGAAATCCGACGAAGAGGGCGCGACGGATCAGGGCGAAGGGAGAGATGCCGACGAAAAAGGAGCCGAAGAAGGACACGGCGTCACCGCGATCGCGACGAACCGTGTCGACGACACGCCGTTCGCCGACCCCCGATCGAATACACGCGAAATCTTCAGCAAGCGTGAAAGCCCATCATCGGTCGCAATCGACCACCGGCCGCGAGATCGCCCGTGCCGGAAAAAAAAGCGAGACCCGCCCCGGTGGCTCCGGGGCGGGTCTGGAGACGTCGTGGGTCGACGGCTGGATCACTCCGCCGCTTTGGCCGGGCCGTAGCCGAGCTTGGCGTTGAGGTCGGCGATCAGCTTCACGGCGGCGTCGGCGATGACGGTGCCGGGCGGGAAGATCGCCGCCGCGCCGAAGTCGATCAGCGCCTGGAAGTCCTGCGGCGGGATGACGCCGCCGACGACGATCATGATGTCGCCGCGGCCTTCCGCCTCCAGCGCCGCCTTCAGCGCCGGCACCAGGGTGAGGTGGCCGGCCGCCAGCGACGACACGCCGACGATGTGGACGTCGTTCTCCACCGCCTGCCGGGCGGCCTCTTCCGGGGTGGCGAACAGCGGTCCGATGTCGACGTCGAAGCCGAGGTCGGCGAAGGCCGAAGCGATCACCTTCTGGCCGCGATCGTGGCCGTCTTGGCCCATCTTGGCGACCAGGATGCGCGGACGGCGGCCGTCGTTGGCCTCGAACTCCGCGACCATCTGCTGAACCTTCTCGACCGCGTCGCTCATGCGGGAGACCTCGCGCTTGTAGACGCCCTGGATCGAGCGGATCTCGGCCTTGTGGCGGCCGAACACCTTCTCCAGCGCCATCGAGATCTCGCCGACGGTGGCCTTGGCCCGCGCCGCCTCGATCGCCAGAGCCAGCAGGTTGCCGCCGCTCTTCGCCCCTTCCGTCAACGCTTCGAGCGTCTTCTGGGTCACCGCCTCGTCGCGCTCGGCGCGCAGACGCTCGAGCTTCTCGATCTGCGCCGCCCGCACCGCGGTGTTGTCGACCTTGAGGACGTCGATCGCCGCCTCGTGGTCGGGCTTGAACTTGTTGACGCCGACCACGGTCTGGGCGCCCGAGTCGATGCGCGCCTGGGTCTTGGCGGCGGCCTCCTCGATGCGCAGCTTCGGAATGCCGGCCTCGATCGCCTTGGCCATGCCGCCGAGGCTTTCGACCTCGGCGATGTGGGCGAGCGCCTTCTCCGCCAGTTCCGCCGTCAGTCGCTCGACGTAGGCCGAGCCGCCCCACGGGTCGATGGTCTTGCAGGTGCCGCTCTCCTGCTGCAGCAGGATCTGGGTGTTGCGGGCGATGCGGGCGGAGAAGTCGGTCGGCA
>JAAYVT010000002.1 GCA_012517025.1 Phyllobacteriaceae bacterium
CCCGACGGGGATGGACGAGGACGCGCTGGTGATGCTCTCCGACATTCTGCCGACCGGTTACGAATGCGGCGTGCTCAACGGACGGATCCAGCCGGGCTCGACGGTGGCGATCGTCGGTGCCGGGCCGGTGGGGCTGGCGGCCCTGCTGACGGCGCGGTTCTTCTCGCCGTCGCAGATCGTGATGATCGACCTCGACGACAACCGGCTCGGGGTGGCGCACAAGTTCGGGGCGACGCATTGCGTCAATTCCCGCAACGGCGACGCGGTCGAGCAGGTGATGGCGCTGACCGCCGGACACGGCGTCGACACCGCGATCGAGGCGGTCGGCATCCCGTCGACCTGCGAGCTGTGCGAGAGCATCGTCGCGGCCGGCGGCACCATCGCCAACGTCGGCGTGCACGGCACCAAGGTCGATCTGCATCTGGAACGGCTGTGGGCGCACAACATCACGCTGACGACCCGCCTCGTCGACACCGTCACCACGCCGATGCTCATGAAGACGGTGCAAGCGAAGGTGCTGAAGCCGGAACAGCTGATCACCCACCGTTTCGAGCTCGACGACATCCTCGCGGCCTACGACACCTTCGCCAAGGCGGCGAGCCACGGTGCGCTGAAGGTGCTGATCGAGGCGTGATCCCCGTCGCCGCCGTCGAGACGCGACGGCGGCCCCTCCCCCGATACGCGGTCGCGACCCGGCCGAAGGTGTTTCCCATGAACAAGGTCTATCCGGACGCGCGGTCCGCGATGGCGGGGCTGGTGCGCGACGGCATGACGATCGCCGCCGGCGGCTTCGGCGTCTGCGGCATCCCCGATCGTCTGATCGAGGCGGTGCGCGACGGCGGCGCCACCAATCTCACCGTCGTCTCCAACAACGCCGGCACCGACGGCGTCGGTCTGGCGCTGCTGCTGGAAACCCGGCAGATCCGCAAGATGATCGCCTCCTACGTCGGCGAAAACAAACTGTTCGCCCAGCTCTATCTCTCCGGCGAACTGGAGCTCGAGTTCAACCCGCAAGGGACGCTCGCCGAGCGACTGCGCGCCGGCGGCGCCGGCATCCCCGGCTTCTACACCAAGACCGGGGTCGGCACGCTGATCGCGGAGGGCAAGGAGACGCGCGAGTTCGACGGCGAAACGTTTCTGCTCGAGCGCGGCATCGTCGCCGACGTCGCGCTGGTGCACGCCTGGAAGGGCGACACCGCCGGCAATCTCGTCTTTCGCAAGACGGCGCGCAACTTCAACCCGGTCTGCGCCACCTCGGGTCGGATCACCGTCGCCCAGGTCGAGCATCTGGTCGGCCCCGGCGAGATCGATCCGGATCACGTCCACACCCCCGGCATCTTCGTGCAGCGCCTCGTCCACGTTCCGGACGTCGCCAAGCGCATCGAGATCCGCACCACGCGGCCGCGCGCCGCCACCTCGGAGGGCTGACCCATGGCCTGGACACGTGATCAGATGGCCGCGCGGGCGGCACGGGAACTGCACGACGGCTACTACGTCAACCTCGGCATCGGCATCCCGACGCTGGTGTCGAACTTCATCCCCGACGGCATGAAGGTGGTGCTGCAGTCGGAGAACGGCATGCTCGGCATGGGCCCGTTCCCGTTCGAGGGCGAGGAGGACGCCGACCTCATCAACGCCGGCAAACAAACGATCGGCGAGGCGGCGGGGGCGAGCTATTTCTCCTCCGCCGACAGTTTCGCGATGATCCGCGGCGGCCACATCGACCTCTCGATCCTCGGCGCCATGCAGGTGTCGGAGGCCGGCGACCTCGCCAACTGGATGATCCCGGGCAAGATGGTGAAGGGCATGGGCGGGGCGATGGACCTCGTCGCCGGGGTGAAGAAGGTCGTGGTGGTGATGGAGCACAGCTCCAAGGACGGGCCGAAGCTGCTGCACCGCTGCACCCTGCCGCTGACCGGCGCCCGCGTCGTCGACATGGTGATCACCGACCTCGCCGTCTTCATTCTCGACAAGCATGGCGGCGGCGGCCTGACCTTGCGCGAAATCGCCGACGGCGTCGGTCTCGACGAGGTCGCGGCGCGCACCGAGGCCTCCTTCGCGGTCGCGCTCGACCGCTGATCTTCCGTCCACCAACCAAGGAACCATCGACATGGCCGACATCATCGGATGGGCGCACAGCCCCTTCGGCCGCCTCGACGGTGAGACCGTCGAAAGCCTCGTCATCACCGTCGCCCGCGCGGCGATGGACCACGCCGGCGTCGCGGCGGAGGACGTCGACGAGATCTTCCTCGGGCATTTCAACGCCGGCTTCTCGGCGCAGGACTTCACCGCCGCGCTGGTGCTGGAGGCCGCCCCCGGCCTGCGCTTCAAGCCGGCGACGCGGGTGGAGAACGCCTGCGCCACCGGATCGGCCGCCGTGCATCAGGCGTTGAAGGCGATCGGCTCGGGACAGGCGCACGTGGTGCTGGTGGTCGGCGTCGAGCAAATGACGCGGACGCCGGGGCCGGAGGTCGGGCGCAACCTGTTGCGCGCCTCCTACGTCGCCGAGGAGGCCGACGTCGCCGGCGGCTTCGCCGGTCTGTTCGGGCACATCGCCGAACTCTATTTCCAGCGCCACGGCGACCAGTCGGATGCGCTGGCGGCGATCGCCGCCAAGAACCACGCCAACGGCGTCGGCAACCCCTACGCCCAGATCCGCAAGGATCTCGGCTTCGACTTCTGCCGGACGCCGAGCGACAAGAACCCCTTCGTCGCCGGGCCGCTGAAGCGTACCGACTGCTCGCTCGTCTCCGACGGCGCCGCCGCCTTGGTGATCGCCTCCGACGAGGTGGCGCGGGGGGCGCGGCGGGCGATCGGCTTCCGCGCCACCGCCCACGTCCAGGACCATCTGGCGATGTCGCGGCGCGACATCCTCGCCTTCGAGGGCTGCGCGCGGGCGTGGAGCCAAGCGCTCGCCCAGGCGGGGATGGATCTCGGCGATCTCTCCTTCGTCGAGACCCACGACTGTTTCACCATCGCCGAGCTGATCGAATACGAGGCGATGGGGCTCGCCCCGGCCGGCCGGGGCGCGCAAATGGCGCTCGACGGCACCACCGCCAAGGGCGGGCGGCTGCCGGTCAATCCGTCCGGCGGGCTCAAAGCGAAAGGTCACCCGATCGGGGCGACCGGCGTCTCGATGCATGCGCTGACGGCGATGCAGTTGATGGGCGAAGCCGACGGCATCCAGGTGCCGAAGGCCACCGTCGGCGGCATCTTCAACATGGGCGGCACCGGCGTCGCCAACTACGTGTCGATCCTCGAACGCAAGGCGTGAGGCCCGCGAGACGACGCGACGGCCGCGGCTCGTAAGGAGCCGCGGCCGTCGTCGTTTCGGCCATTCGTGAGGGCGGCGATCAGCCGATCGCCTCGGCGCCGCGCACGTCCGGTTCGGCGGGGAGCGCCAGCCGGGCGAGACGATCGCGGATCGGTCCGGCCACGCGGTGCAGCCCGACGCCGGCGATCATCGCGGCGACGAAGGCGAGCGCCTTCGGATCGAGCGAGCCGATCGCCGCCAGAGCCGGCCCCGGGCAATAGCCGACGAGGCCCCAGCCGATGCCGAACAGCAGGCTGCCGGCGACGAGGCGTCGATCGATACGGGTCGAAACCGGCGCCAAGCGGCGGCGCGCCAGCCGGAACAGCACCGCGCCGACGGCGATCGCACCGCCCATGACGAAGGCGAGCGAGGGGTCCCAGGCGCCGCCCAGATCGAGGAAGCCCTGAACCTTCGCCGGCGAAGTCATGCCGGACAGGCAGAGGCCGAGACCGAAGGCGAGACCGACGAAGAGGGCGAAGACCGGGTTCATGCGGGCTCTCCTTCAGACGAGATGGCGGACGACGAAGACCGTGGCGATCGCCGAGGCCATGAACAGAGCGGTGGCGACCAGCGAGCGCGGCGACAGGCGGGAGAGGCCGCAGACGCCGTGACCGGAGGTGCAGCCGGACCCGAGCCGGGTGCCGAAGCCGACGAGAAGACCGCCGATCACCACCGCCGGCCAGCCGACGTCGGGGACCGGGGCGGCGAGCGGGTGGACGAGACCGAGCAGGACGGGGGCGAGCACGAGGCCGGCGATCAGGGCGAGGCGGGCGGTCCATTCGCGATCGCGCACGAACAGGCCTTCGACCAGACCGCTGACGCCGAGGATGCGACCGGCGCGCCAAGCGAGCAGCCCGGCCGAGGTTCCGATCAGGAGGCCGCCGGCGAGCGATGCCCAAGGGGTGAAGTTCTGCCAGTCGATCGACATGCGCGGCCTCGTGGAAGGGGGGCCGGGACCGCGCGTCGCCGCGACGGCTTTCCCGAAGAGACCCATCTTCCCATCTCGGGCCGTGACGGCCGAGGTTCACGCGGCTCTTTTTGGCGCCGGCGGCGAAACGTCGTTCTACGAATCCCGGGGGCCGAGCGAACCTCGTCCTCCCGCCCGCCCGGCACCGCCGCCGCGACGCGGGGCCTCACTTCCACGCCGCGCAGGCGCGTTCGTCGTCGCACGGCGTCGACGGGCCGAAACCGAGCGAGCGCCACCACCGCTCCAGCGCCCCGTCCTCGGGCCGCACCCGCACCGCCAAACCGCCGGCGCAGGCGAGCCAGATCGGGAAGAGCCCCTCCGGCACCGCCACGACGACCGGCAGATCGCATTCCACCGCCCGCCGCATCAGCGAGAACAGACCGCCTCCGCGCGCCTCGGAGCGGCCGAAGCGGTTGAGGACGAGCACGTCGGGACCACGATCGATCAGACGCGCCAGCCGCCCGCCCATCTCCGCCACCACCTCGCGGTCGGCGTGCGGGTCGGCCGGACCGGCGTCGGCGACGTCCGGATCGCCGGCCAGACGCAGCCGGCAGCGGCGTCGGCGATCGTCGTCGAGCGGCAGGCGCTCCTGCAGCAGCGCCAAGGCGTCCCAGCCCTCGCCGAGGCGGCGGTCGAAGAAGGCGCGCAGATGCGGATCGGGGTCGACGTCGGGGGCGTAGACCAACGCGGCGACGTCGCTCTCGGCATGCATCGGCAAGCGGGTCGCCGGCTCGCGGAATTCTCGCGGTTCGATCGCGTTCATCGCCCTCTCCGTCGGACGTTGTTCCCATGAGATACATGACGCCGTCGGATTCCCGACAGAGCCCGCGGTGGCTCCCCGCCTCCCCGCCCCGCTCCGAATTCCCCGATTTTCAACGATTCTTTCGAGGATCTCGGCGACGGATGCGTGACCATGATGCACCCCATGCGGTGGTATGGCCATTGCTTTCTCAGTCGTTGTGTAATTCATTTACATGAAACGAGAGCCGCCATGCCGCATTCGCCCGTCTACGCCTCGCTCCTCTCCCGACCGCCGCCGGTGGTGGTGCTCGGAACCGACGAGATCGCCTCG
>JAAYVT010000084.1 GCA_012517025.1 Phyllobacteriaceae bacterium
CGGCGACACCACCCGATCCCGCAGCGACGTTTCACATCGCTCGATCTCGGCACGCTTCGCCCCGAAGATTCGCCGACGCTCGGCGTCCACCAAACCGAGTTCGATGCCGCTCTCCGTCAGCCGACGATCTGCGTTGTCGGCACGCAGACTGAGCCGAAACTCGGCTCGCGACGTGAACATCCGATAAGGCTCGGTGATCCCACGGGTCACCAGATCGTCGATCATCACCCCGATGTAGCTCTCGCCTCGGGAAAACACGACCCCCGCCTCGCCGGCCGCGGCGCGCGCCGCGTTGAGGCCGGCCACCAGACCTTGCGCGGCCGCCTCTTCATATCCGGTCGTGCCGTTGATTTGGCCCGCGAGATGGAGCCCCGCGATCCCTTTCACCGCGAGCGTCGCATCGAGCCCGCGCGGATCGACGTGGTCGTATTCGATCGCATAACCCGGCCGAAACAGCACCGCCTGCTCCAACCCGGGAATCGATCGCACCATCGCCTCCTGCACATCGGCCGGAAGCGACGTCGACAAGCCGTTCGGATAGACGGTCGGATCGTCGAGCCCTTCCGGCTCGAGAAAGATCTGATGACCTTCGCGATCGCCGAACCGAACGATCTTGTCCTCGATCGACGGACAATAGCGTGGGCCGCGGCTGTCGATCTTGCCGCCGTACATCGCCGAGCGGCCGAGATTGTCACGAATGATGCGATGCGTCGCCTCGGTCGTGCGGGTGATGCCACAGCGAATCTGTCGGTTCTCGAGGGTCTTGGTCAGCATCGAAAACGGCTGCGGAACCTCGTCGCCGTCTTGCATCTCGACGCGCGACCAATCGATCGTCCGTCCGTCGAGCCGCGCCGGTGTCCCCGTCTTGAGCCGTCCGAGCACCAACCCAGCCGCCGCCAGATCGTCCGAAAACCCGGTGACCGCAGCGTTGCCGACCCGCCCCCCGGGCGCCCGGCTGTGCCCGACGTGCATCACGCCGTTGAGGAACGTCCCCGTCGCCACGACCACCGCGCGGCAGACGAGCCGCCGCCCGTCTCTCGTCACCACGCCTTCGACCCGGCCGGCCTTCACGAACAACGAGGCCGCTTCCGCTTCTTCGATGCTCGGGCCGACCTCGGTCGCCAACGCCTCGCGCACCGCCGCCGCGTAGAGCTTGCGATCCATCTGCGCCCGCGGGCCCCGCACCGCCGGACCCTTGCGCCGGTTGAGCAGCCGGAACTGAATGCCGCCGAGATCGGCCGCCCGCCCCATCACCCCTCCGAGCGCGTCGATCTCCCGGACGAGATGACCTTTGCCGAGACCACCGATCGCCGGATTGCACGACATCGCCCCGATCGTCGAACGCTTCTGCGTGAGGAGAAGCGTCGCCGCGCCGACCCGCGCCGCCGCCGCCGCGGCCTCGACGCCGGCGTGCCCTCCTCCGATCACGATCACGTCCCAGACCTTCGTCATGTCCCGGTCCATTCCCCTGCCGACCATCCTGCGTCGACCCGCTTCCGAATCGATGATTCACGTGAAACGTTGCGGTTCCGAATCGTCATTTGCCGATGCAGAACGACCCGAAGATGTGATCGAGGAGATCCTCGACGTCGATCCGCCCGGTTATCCGCCCGAGATCGTCGCAGGCATTTCGCAAGCGATCCGCCGCGAGTTCGGGTTCGTTTCGATGGCGAATCGCATCCGACAGATCTTCGACCGTCCGCGTCAGAAGCACACGATGACGATCACGCGTCGGCACCACCGCCGATCCCGACCCCGTCCGCTTTCCCGCCTCTTCGCTCAGCGCCGCCACCAACCCGTCGAGCCCGAGCCCGGTATGCGTCGAGATCGAAAACCGCCGCGTCTCCGAAGCCGCGACCGGTTCCCGCGATCGCCGATCGCCGACCGAGTCTCCCTTACCATCGACCCGCCAGATCGGGCAATCGACCCCCTCCGGAGCGGAGCTCGCCGGGACGTCCGGTGCCTGCATCCACAAGATCAGATCGGCTCGTTCCCCCCTTTCGAGGGCACGACGGATCCCCTCGCGTTCGACTTCCCCCGCCGTCTCTCTGAGACCGGCCGTGTCGACCAGCGTCACCGGATGGCCGTCGAGATCGAGGTGAACCTCGACGAGATCGCGCGTCGTTCCCGCCTCCGCCGTGACGATCGCCACATCGCGACGCGCCAGCGCGTTGAGCAGGCTCGACTTGCCGGCGTTCGGCGGTCCCAGGATCACCACCTGCAATCCGTCGCGGAGCACCTCCCCGCGGCGGCCCTCGGCGAGGTGGGCGACGATCCCCGCCGACAGCGCCTCCAGTTTCTCGAAGGCGCGATCGATCACCGACCCCGGGACGTCTTCCTCGTCGGCGAAGTCGAGATCGGCTTCGATCAACGCCCGCGCCTCGATCAGATCGCTCCGCCATCCCTCGTAGAGCCGGCGCAGCGAACCTTCGCTCTGTGCCAGCGCCTGACGACGTTGCGCCTCCGTCTCCGCCGCGAGCAGATCGGCGAGCCCTTCCGCCTCGGTCAGATCGATCCGCCCGGACAGGAACGCCCGCCGCGTGAACTCCCCCGCCTCCGCCGGCCGCACCCCGTCGAACGACCCGAGCGCCGCCGCCAGAGCCCGCACCACCGCGCGACTGCCGTGAACTTGGAATTCGATCGTGTCCTCGCCGGTGAACGACCCCGGCCCGGGAAACCACAGCACCACGCCGCGGTCGATCTCTTCACCGGTCCGCTTCCGAATCGATCGCAACGTCGCCAGCCGTGGCCGAGGAAACGCGCCCACCATCGTTTCGAGAACGACTCGACACCCCGGCCCGCTCACTCGCATCACCGCGACCCCGCTCGGACAGGCGCCGCTCGACAACGCATAGATCGTGCTCATCCCGCCCGAAACCTCGTCTGTTCCCGCCGCCGGAACACTCTATTCTCCATGCCATCGATCCTTTCGGAGACGTCCCCTTGACGACCGCCCCTCGCAATCTCCTGGCCGACGCGACCAGCCCTTATCTCCTGCAGCACGCCGACAACCCCGTCCACTGGCGTCCCTGGGGGCCCGAGGCCCTCGCCGAGGCGAAGGCGACGGGAAAGCCGATCCTGCTCTCGGTCGGTTACGCCGCCTGTCATTGGTGCCACGTGATGGCGCACGAATCCTTCGAGGACGAGAGCGTCGCCGAGGTGATGAACCGACACTTCGTGAACATCAAGGTCGATCGCGAGGAGCGCCCCGACATCGATCAGATCTACATGTCGGCGCTGCACGCCTTCACCGATCGCGGCGGCTGGCCGATGACGATGTTCCTCGACACCGAGGGTCGACCGTTCTGGGGCGGTACCTATTTTCCCAAGGAAGCGAAATGGGGCCGGCCCGGCTTCACCGACATTCTGCTCGAGATCGCCCGGCTATGGCGCGAGGAACCGCAGAAGGTCACAAAGAACGCCGGCGCGGTTCTCTCCCGTCTCTCCAGCCGCTCCGCCCGGGTCGGCACCGCCGCCCTCGGCATCGACTATCTCGATGCGGCCGCCGACCGCCTGATCGAACTGGTCGACCCGGTCGAAGGCGGATTGCGCGGCGCCCCGAAGTTTCCCCAGACCCCGCTTCTCGACTTCTTCTGGTCCGCCTCACGCCGGCGCGGCGGAACCCGTGCCCGCGACGCCGTCCTCCTCACTCTCGATCGGCTGTCGCGCGGCGGCATCTTGGATCACCTCGGAGGCGGCTTCGCCCGCTATTCGGTCGACGATCATTGGCTCGTCCCGCATTTCGAGAAGATGCTCTACGACAACGCCCAGCTGCTCGATCTCCTGAGCCGTGCCTTCGTCTCCACCGGCGATCCACTGTTTCGGACCCGAATCGAAGAGATCGTCGGCTGGCTCGATCGCGAGATGCGGCTCCCCGGCGGCGCCTTCGCCGCCTCCATCGACGCCGACAGCGAGGGCGAGGAAGGGCGCTTCTACGTCTGGACCGCCGACGAGATCCGCGACGTCCTCGGCATGCGCTTCGACGAATTCGCCGCCGCCTACGACGTCCGCCCGGAAGGCAACTGGGAAGGCGTCACAGTCCTCAATCGCTCCTCCGACCGCTTGCCGTGGACGCGTGACCGCGAGGCCCGCCTCGCCGCCGCCCGCGCCGACCTGCTCTCGCGTCGCGCCGAACGCGTCCGGCCGGCGACCGACGATAAGGTCCTCGCCGATTGGAACGCCGCCATGATCCATGCGCTGGTCGTCGCCGGTCGCCGCCTCGATCGACCCGACTTCATCGATCGCGCGATCGCCGCCTATCGTTTCGTCGCCGGCGAAATGGCCGACGGCGATCGTCTCGCTCACGCCTGGCGAG
>JAAYVT010000085.1 GCA_012517025.1 Phyllobacteriaceae bacterium
AGGATCAGGCGAAGGCGTCGATCGTCGACTTGGCCATCTCTTCCTCGACCTTCGTCGCCTTGGCGGAGGCCTGATAGGCGAGCTTGGCGGAGATCTGCGTCGCCGCCTCTGAAGCGAGATCGACCGACGGCGCGGCGACGAGGCCGGACGTGTCCGCGAAGGTGGAGGAGGGCTGGAAGCGAGGCGTCCAATCGGGAGAGGTACGAACCACGGACGTCGCGACGCCGCCGCCGGAGACGTCGGTCTGCACGACGGCCTCGGCGCGATAGACGGTCGACTGTCGGCTCGCGGTCGGCAGAGCGCCGACCGTATCGACATTGGCGACGTTCGACGCCGACGTCTCCAGCCGACGCGCGGCAGCGTTCATCCCGGACAGAGAAATGGCGAGCGCGGACATCATCGACATCGATTGAACCTCCGGGGTCGAGCCTAGAGCGCCGATACGTGGACTTCCTTTCGCGATTTCCAAGAATTGGAGCGATCCGGCCGTGAGGCTCGTTTCGAGTTCCATCGGGACGATCCGGTCGTGGCCGCGGGCGATCCACTTTGTTCTTTCTTCGTTCTCGACCATACGGGCTCACCCTGAAATTTCGGGGGGAGATGTTTCGGAAATACTCGAGCATGATCTGCGTGTACGAAGGTGCCGGCGCCACGTGAGGATGTCGACCTCTGGAGCCGTCTCGAGAGGTGGCTTCGGGCGACCACGAACGGCGGGAGCGGGGATATGCGCGGAGCGGGCGCCATGCCGAGGCGGAGTTTTCTCGTCGGTGGTCTCGGCTTCCTCCTCGCAGGTTGCGGGTCACGGCCGCGCGACGTGACCTATCGTTTCACGCTCGAGGTGGAGACGCCGGAAGGGCGGCGCATCGGCTCGAACCTCCTCGAGGTCGGCATCTCCTTCAACGACGGCCCCTTGGGCGGCCTCGCCCAAACGGCGCTCTCGGTCGGCGTCAGTGGTGAGGCGACCGTCGTCGATCTCGGCGCGCGGGGACAGCTCTTCTGTCTGTTGTCCCGGGACATCGATCGCAAGGGAAGCTTGGATCAGGACGCGATGTTCGGCGCGCTGTTTCCCGAACGGCCGCCGCCGGGAATCTACGCCGATCAGAGGGAACGCGACCTCGCACTGTCGAAGATGCCCTATCGGGCGCACGTGGACCGGGTGAAGGCGGAGAAGCCGACCGTCGCGGTGCCGATCGAGCGGCTGCCGCGCCTGGTCCGGTTTCGCGATCTCTCCGACCCGCTCTCGGTGGAGACGGTCGACCCGCGCGATCTCGCGACCGTCTTCGGCCCCGGCGTCCGCCTCGTCGGCGCCACCGTCGCGATCACCGAAGGAAAGCCGACGCGTGAGATCGAGAAGATCCTGCCCTGGGTGGTGAAACTCGAGGGTTCGATCGGGAAGAACGTGAAAGCCGACTACTGGTCCCCCCTAGGCCAAATCAACGATGGTTCTTTCAGGAGGCGTTGGTCATGACGTCCAATTAGAGCTCTGACTTGATGATGGCCATATTGGCGATGGATGCCTATAATCGAGGTTACAATACCTCGCTCGAACTCGGATCGATCCAATCACTCGGCACCGCAGTTTTCAAAACGGATTCGAGTTATGAATTTTCCGTCGAAGCGACCCGTGCCAGCGGCTTCTATGCCGTCGCCTATACTTGGAACGACGAAACGATCATCTCCTACCGCCGAACCGACAATCCGAGCTTCTTCGCCGATCCGGTGAAGGGGGCGGGCGACGTCTGGAGCGGCTGGACGATCGGCGCGGGCTATGCGAACGCCTCCCAGGCGGCGTGGGCCGAGAAGTTCTACCAAGCCGTGACGAACCAGTCCGTCTGGGCAGACACGGCGCCGAGCAACGTCGTTCTCACCGGCCATTCGCTGGGCGGAGGGTTGGCCGAATACGTCGCCTCGCTCGCCCGCACCTCGGCCCTCGTCTTCGACACGATGCCGTCCGGGGGGGCGGCAGCGCTCGCATGGATATCTCAGAATCCCGCGGCCCTGGCCCAGGCCCTCATCGATGCGCTGACCGCCGGATATGGCCCTCAGCTGGTCGCCATGCCGAGTGTGACGAACATTCGGCACATTTACACCGGTGGTGAATTCCGGGAAGCCGTTCGCGCGCTCACCGGCAACGGAATCATTTCAGCCCTAGGCGCGGCTTTGTCCGGCGCCGATCCCGCGCTGGCAGCCGCTGCCGC
>JAAYVT010000086.1 GCA_012517025.1 Phyllobacteriaceae bacterium
CCCCGCCCAATAGGCGTCGTGGCGCGCCGCCCACAGCTTGGTGCGCTCCTCCGGCTTGGTCGTCCAGGTGAACGGACCGCCGCCCAATTCCTCGGCGATCTCGCCGAAACGGGTCGACTGTTCGGCGACCCAGGTCTCGGTGCCGTGGAACTCCAGCAGGAGGAGCGGCATCTCGGGCAGATCGAGCTTCGAATAGAGATTGCAGGCGCGCACCTGCACCTCGTCGAGGATTTCGATGCGAGCGACAGGAATGCCCGACTGGATGGTCAGGATCACCGCGTCCGCCGCCGCCGCCACGCTCAGGAACGGGCAGATGCCGCCGGCGATCGCCTCGGGAATGCCGGAGAGCTTGAGCGTCAGCTCGGTGATGATGCCGAGCGTCCCCTCCGAGCCGACCAGCAGCCGGGTCAGGTCGTAGCCGGTCGACGACTTCTTCGCCCGCCGCGAGGTGGTGACGATCTCGCCCGACGCGGTGACGGCCCTGAGCGCCAGCACGTTGTCCTTCATCGTGCCGTAGCGCACCGCATTGGTGCCGGAGGCCCGCGTCGCCGCCATGCCGCCGAGGGTGGCGTCGGCGCCCGGATCGATCGGAAAGAACAGGCCGGTGTCGCGCAGCTGCTCGTTCAGCGCCTTGCGCCGGATGCCCGGCTCGACCACCACGTCGAGATCCTCGGCATGGACGGCGACCACCCGGTCCATCGCCGAGACGTCGACCGAGACGCCACCGTAGGCCGCGTTGAGATGCCCCTCGAGCGAGGTGCCGGCGCCGAACGGGACGATCGGGCAGTCGTTCGCCGCGCAGATCCGCACGATCTCCTGCACCTCGGCTTCGGACTTCGCGAACACCACCGCGTCCGGCGGCTGGTTGGGGATCCAGGTGAGGGTGTGGCCGTGTTGCTCGCGCAGCGACGGCGAGGTCGACAGCCGTTCACCGAAGCGGTCGTTCAGTCGAGCGATCGCCGCCGCGATGCCGGTTGCGTTGCGCGTCCTCTCACCCATTCCCGTCCCTCGTCCGCCGATCGTCGTTGTCGGAAAGGTCGGACCCTAGCAGTCCCGACGACCCTCCGAAAGCGGTCGGCCGACACCTCAGCGCCGCGCCAGCGACCGTGCCACCGCCCGCGACAGCGTCGGCCCGATCGCTATCAACACGAAGAACCGCACCGCCTGCAGCGCCAACACGAAGGAGACGTCGACCGGCGTCGAGGCGGCGATGATCGCCACCGTGTCCATGCCGCCGGGCGAGGTGGCGAGATAGGCGGTCAGCGGATCGACCCCGAGCCGCGCCACCAGCACCGTCGACAGCGCCGCCGCGAAGCCGATCAGCGCCAGGATCGACAGCACGATCCACGGCAGGGCACGCGCCGCGTGCGCCACCGCGCCGCGGGTGAAGCCGAGCCCGATCGTCCAGCCGAGCCCGGCATAGGCGAGGATCAGCAGCCACGTCGGCAGGTCGAAGACGAAGACGTCGGCGCCGTGCAGGATCGCCCCGGCCAGCAGCGGCCCGAGCATCGCCCCCGACGGCACCCGCGACAGCACGCCGAGCCCGCCGGTCACCGCCACGATCGCCACGGTGAGCGCCAGCGCCCCCGGGTGGAGCGGCGGGAAGATCACCGGCGGCGGCGGCATCGCGTCGACGCCGATCCCCACCCGCGCCACCAGCGAGGCGGTGGAGGCGACGAACAGCACCCTGAGATACTGCATGAAGGCGACCATCGGCACGTCGGCGCCGTGCGCCCCCGCCTGGATCACCATCGCCGACGCCGCCCCTGGCGAGGAGCCCCACACGCCGGTGGTGCCCGGCACCACGCCGAGGCGCGACAACAGCCAACCGGAGAAGGTCGCCGCCGCCACGATCGCCGCGACGGTGACGAGCAGGATCGGCCAGTCGGCCCGAAAGGTCGCCACGATCGACGGCGTCAGCGCCGAGCCGAGCATGGCGCCGACCACCGCCTGAGAGGCGAGGAAGGCGGGCCGCGGCACCGTCGGCGCGACGCCGGCGAGGCGGACCACGATCCCGGCGACGAGCGGCCCGATCAGGAACGAGGCCGGCAACCGCAGCGCCTCGAGGCTCGCCGCGATCGCCAGCGACAGGGCCGTGAGCCCCACCCATCGCATCGCCCCGCCGGATGCTCCGCGCGTCGTCGCCATGTCTCCATCCAATCGAGTGCTCCGACGAACGGAGCGCCCGCGAGGGATCACGGAACGTCCACGCGGTCAAGCGTGCGACGGGCCGGTGGACGAGATCCACCGGCCGCCGAGGGATCACGACAGCACGTCGTCGGCGGTGAGGATGGCCGTCATGAAACGGTAGTTGGGATTGGCGACGTGGCGCGGATCGGCCGACACCAGGCTCATGAATTGCCGGTGACCGTCGGTGGTGCGACCGACGAGACAACCCGCGCTCGAGTTCTTCAGATCGTCCTTCGGAAAATCGTATCCCCAATGCTGGTGGACACCGAAGTCCGATCCCGAAACCGGATGGGCGAGATCTCGCGCATGGGTCTTGCCCGGATCGCGAAAGCCCTGGAGTTCACCGGCCTGCCGCAACGCTTCGTGCGTGTGATACCAGCCGTGGATCCACGCCTTGTATTGACCGAGAGCGATGTGGAACGCGCCGTCCGCGTTCATCGGGTGATCGGTCCAGACCTTCCCCGGCTCGGTCGCCGCCTCCCAACGGCCCAGGATGTGCGGGACACCCGCGGCATCGACCTGGAAGACGATGCGCAGATCGTCGAACGCGTTGTAGCGATTCGCGTTTTTCGTTCCGTCGGGATTCATCCCCTCCACGTAGACGATGTTGGTGCATCGCGGATGGCGGTTGATCCAATACCCGTTGCGCGACATCGCCTCGACGATCTTGCCGGCCAGATCGTCCCCCGGCACGAGGGGCAGAGGTCGCGCCGACGCGAGCGCGGCCTTCACTTGCGGGGTCACCTCGCCCGAGAAATCGACCCCGGCGGCCGCCATGCATTCCCCCAGCGCCCACTTCGTCACCGGGCCATAGCCGCCGTCCACCGGAGGATCGAGATAGCCGAGATCGATCAGAATCTTCTGAAGGGCCTCGATCCCGTCGATGGTTTCGAGACCGGGCTCTTCGGTTCCCCGAAGGACCATCGCCACCAATGGGCTCGGAGCGCCGATCGGCGTCGTGTTCGGATTGATCGGAACCGGAACGACGTCCTCCGGCAATCGTCCGTCGTTGCGGCCGATCGCGAACCCGTAGCGGATCTGTTCGTCGTGAAGCGGGCTCGGCTGTCCCGCCTCGTTGTGGAACATGGCTCTGGCGAAGGCCAGCAGGAGCGAATCGTCGTCGAGCGGCAGCTCTGTGTCGGCACTCATCCCGGTGCGCTTCACGACGAAGGCGACGTAGGCGGAATAGTCCTGCCCGCCACCATAAGTGTCGATGATCTCGGCGAAGGTCTTGCGGCCGCGTTTGCGATAGCGTCGCATCAACTCCCACCACACCGCGACGCCGTACTCCGGCGCCTCGAAGATGGTGGTCTTGTTGCCCGGCGTCGTCTGAACCGTGTCGACATACCCCGGATAGACCTTCTCCCAAGAAGCCCCGTTGATCGCCCCCGGATTGTTGCATCGGATGGAGACGCACACCGTTTTGTCGAACGGATCTTTCGAAAAGAAACCGCCTTTCACGAGCGCACGATAGTTCGGTGCCATAGGCGACCCCCCATGGTTCGAATTCGACTTGATCATTTGTGGCGAATACGAATTTTCGACGGGAGAAACCCGGGACGCCCATCGAACGATCGGATGCTCGCATGGTCGCGAATCTAATTCAAGTTGTATAGATTAATAATACAACTGAAATACTGCTTCCCTGGTATCCGCAGAATTCGCGACTAGGCGCCGACCGATGCCCGGGCCAGCCCGCCGGCGGGGCGGATCGTCGCGCGACGAAAATCGCGGCGCCTCCGGCCGTCGACCGGGATCGTGCCTCATCCGGACTCGCCTTCGTCACCGAACCGTCATAAACGGCCTGCGACGCAACCGCCGTGAGGGTCCCATGCTGTCCTGGTTCCGCGCACTGATGCCGAAGGAAGACGAATTCTTCGAGCTGTTCGAGCGCCATTCCCGGATCCTGCTCGCCGGCGCCGAGGCGCTGCGGGAGCTGCTCTCCGGCACCCCCGATCTCGCCGCCGCCTGCGCCGAGGTCAAACGTCAGGAGAAACTCGCCGACGACGTCACCGCCGAGGTGATGCTGGCGGTGCGCCGCTCCTTCATCACCCCGTTCGATCGGGTCGACATCAAGGATCTGATCGAGTCGATGGACGACGCCATCGACCAGATGCACCAGACCGCCAAGGCGATCGCCCTGTTCGAGGTGACCGAATTCGACGAGCCGATGCGCGCGATGGCGGCGCTCGCCGTCGAGGCGGCGGAGATCACCGTCGCCGCCGTGCCGCTGCTGCGCAAGCTCGGCGCCAACGCCCGCGAGATCGGCGCCTTCGTCGTCAAGATCAGTGATCTCGAGAGCCGCGCCGATCAGGTCCACGACGACGGCATCAAGCGCCTGTTCCTCGCCCATCGCCACAGCGATCCGATGGCCTTCACCGTCGGCGCCGAGATCTACGGCCACCTCGAGCGCATCACCGATCGCTTCTAGGAGGTCGCCAACGAGATCTCCGGCATCCTGATCGAACACGTCTGAGCCGGCCGGCGGGAAGAGACCCATGGACGCCACCCTGGCCCTGCCCCTGCTCGTCGGACTGATCGCCGTCGCGCTCGCCTTCGACTTCCTCAACGGCCTGCACGACGCCGCCAACTCGATCGCCACCATCGTCTCGACCCGAGTTCTGGCGCCGCAATACGCCGTCGCCTGGGCGGCGTTCTTCAACTTCGTCGCCTTCGCCTTCTTCGGCCTGCACGTCGCCCAGACCGTCGGCAAGGGCATCGTCGACGCCGCCATCGTCGACCCCCGCGTCGTCTTCGGCGCGCTCTCCGGGGCGATCGTCTGGAACGTCGTGACCTGGCTCGCCGGCATCCCGTCGTCGTCGTCGCACGCGCTGGTCGGCGGGCTGGTCGGCGCGGCGACCGCCAAGGTCGGCCTCGCCGCGGTGGTGTGGTCGGGGTTCCTCTCGACCGTCGCGGCGATCGTGTTGTCGCCGCTGCTCGGCTTCGTGCTGGCGCTGTTCCTGGTGCTGATCGTCAGCTGGGTGTGCCGACGCTTCACCCCCTTCGCGGTCGATCGCGGCTTCCGCTCGCTGCAGTTCGTTTCCGCCTCGCTCTATTCGCTCGGCCACGGCGGCAACGACGCGCAGAAGACCATGGGCATCATCGCCGTGCTCCTGTGGTCGCAGGGGCATCTCGGCGGCACCTTCCACGTCCCGTTCTGGGTGGTGATCGCCTGCCAGTCGGCGATGGGGCTCGGCACCCTCTTCGGCGGCTGGCGCATCGTCCACACCATGGGCTCGAAGATCACCCGCCTCACCCCGATGCAGGGCTTCTGCGCCGAGACCGGCGGCGCCCTGACGCTGTTCCTGGCGACGTGGCTGGGCGTGCCGGTGTCGACCACCCACACCATCACCGGCGCCATCGTCGGCGTCGGCGCGGCGCGGCGGACCTCGGCGGTGCGCTGGAACGTCGCCTCCTCGATCGTCGTCGCCTGGGTGGTGACGATTCCCGCGGCTGCCTCGATTTCGGCACTGGCGTGGTGGATGGTGAGTGTATTCTGATGCCGAAGAAGTCCCACCCGCCGCCGAAGAAGACCAAGGTGAAGAAAGACCCGATCGACCGCGCCCGCCGTCAGGTCGCCGCCCTGCCCTGGCGGCGCGCCGAGGATCATTTCGAGGTCTGTCTGGTGACCACCCGCGAGACCCGCCGTTGGACGGTGCCGAAGGGCTGGCCGATGAAGCGGCTGACCAAGCGCGCCGCCGCCCGCGCCGAGGCCGAGCAGGAGGCCGGCGTCACCGGCGCCATCGGCAAGACCCCGATCGGCTTCTTCAGCTACTGGAAACGCCG
>JAAYVT010000087.1 GCA_012517025.1 Phyllobacteriaceae bacterium
CAAGATATGCCGTGGGGCAGAGCCATGGGCTAACCACGCTCCGCATGATAGGCACTGACAATAATCAATAAAAGACAACGATGAACAAATACATATCCCAAACCCTTGGCCTTGTCGAGCAGGCGGCGAAGTGCTCGCTCAGGTGCTGCATGAAGGCGGCGCGATTGGGCAGACCGGTCAGGGCGTCGTGATGGGCGAGGAAAGTGATCCGTTCCTCGGCGCGCTGGCGTTCGGTGACGTCCTCGGCGACGCCCAACAGATAGCGCGGCTTGCCGCTCTCGTCGAAGATCGCCATGCGATTGACCGACAGAAGTCGTCGACCGCCGTGCACCGTCTCGATGATTTCCTGTCCCGTGATCTGTTCACGGTCGCGATTCAGGATTTCCTCCTCCTTGGCGGCCGAGATGCCTGCCTCGCTCTCGCTGAACAGGTCGGCCGCCGTCTTGCCGAGGACCTCGCTCCGCGGATGACCGAACAGCTGCTCGCCGGCGCGATTGAGCAGGATGTAGCGGTGTTCCTCGGGTTCCTTGACGAACAGCGTCACCGGGATGTTCTCGATGATGGTGTCGAGGAACTCCTGCGTCTTCTGCAGTTCCTCGACCGCCTTTTTGCGGTCGGTGACGTCGACGACGGCGACCAGCACCGCCCGCCGGCCGTCGTGGGTCAGCGGCTGAGCGAAGATGTCGACGTCGATGAGGCTGCCGTCGGCCTTGAGGTGGCGCCACAGGCGGGTCATGCGACCATCGGCGAGCGTCGTGGCGACGGCCTGGAGCGTCGCCTCGATATCCTCCTTCGGCCGAATGTCGAGGATCGTCAGCGACAGAAACCGCTCGCGATCGTAACCGTAATGCGCGACCGCCCGGTCGTTGACCGAGACGATCCGCAGGGTCTCGGCGTCGTAGACGAACATCGGGACCGGGTTGTTCTCGTAAAGCAGGCGGAACGAGGCTTCGCGCCGTTTGAGCTCGGTGATGTCGACGCGGATGCCGACGCTGCCGCCGTCGCTGGTCCGGCACTCCTCGATGCGCAGCCAACGACCGTCGTGGAGGCGCTGTTCTTCGACGTTGGAGGAGCGGGCGTGGCGCTCGATGCGTTCGGCGAGCCACGCCTCCTCGCGCCCGAGAGCTTCGTCGTAGCCGTGGGTCTCGACGACGTGACGCAATGCGTCGGCGTAGCGGACGCCGACGGCGAGGTGGTCGCCGAGTTCCGGGTAGAGCTCGGCGTATCGCTTGTTCCAGAGGACGAAACGATCATTCTCGTCGAACAGCACCAGACCTTCGGGGACGACGTCGAAGGCGTTGCGCAGCTGTGTGTGCAGTTGCTCAACCTCCTCGATCATCTGGGAGATCGCCCGGTCCGTCCGTCGGCGGTCGGCCTCCGCCTCGTCGTAGGTGGCGCGGACCAGTTCGCCGAGGACGGCGAGGTCGACGACGCCGTCGCGGCGACGTGCCTTGGCGAGTTGGCGGGTGAAGAGCTCAGTCATGGTGCGATCCCGTCCGTTCGGACAAGGTGACGATGGTCATCGTCTCGTTGTGGAGAGCCGCGCGGCGGGTCCCCGGGTAGGGCGAGATCTCGCCCAGGGAATAGAATCCGATGCGCGGCATCGGATCGGTCAGTCGTTCGGCGACGGCGACGACCTCGTTCTCGATCGCCGAGCCCATCAGGATGCGTCGTCCGATGCAGCTCACCAGGATCGCGGCGACGGCGTGCGGGTCGACCGGATCGACGACGTCCTCGACCTGGCGGGCCGCGTCGGCGGCCGCGTCGATGAGGCGCCCGAAGGTGCCGCGCATCAACTGCACGACCGAGCCGACCGGGATGTCGCCACCGAAATACATGCTGCCGTCGGCGTGGTCGACGCCGAGGACTGCCCGCACGACGGTCTCCTCGGGCGCTTCCGGATGATGAATCTGGAGCGGAAAGCGCAATCCCGTGGTCGGTAGCCCGGCGAACTCCTCCTCGCCGAGATAGCGTCGGTAGAGATCGAGGATCGGCGTTCCGTCGACGTCGTAGACCCGGTTGCCGGAAGATCGCGTCACGCGGCGGCGGGGTCCGAACACCTGCCAACCGGCGCCGATCCCGAAACCCATGTGGAAGTCCGTTCCGTAGAAGCCGACGGCGGCGACGACATTGGAGCGTGGCGGGGCACCGGCGGCGACCAGGGTCTTCTCGAATACGGTGCCGTCGCAGGCCATGCCGCCGGTGATCGGGATCTCGTCGCCCAGCGTCCCGGTCAAGCCGGCGACCAGTTCGTTGCCGTTGACGCTCAAACCGTCGGCGAGCACGAAGACGCCGGCGAGATCGTCGCCGGCGAGCGCGCGACCGAGCGCCTCGCCGCAGGCGCGCGACCCGGCCGGATCGGCGAGGTCTTCCGAGGCCAGACGAATGCGGGTCCGCGCGAAGGAAAGGCTCATGGCGACGACGTCGTCGACGACAACGGCATCTCCGACGATCTGTCCGCCGGTCGAACAGCCGCAGACGATCGCGTCGGGAAATGCACGCCGCAGGATCTCATAGGTGTCGTCGGCCGACATCCGCGGGCGTGACCCGAAATAGAGAACCAAGCCGACGGCTTCCGCTACTCCGGGGGAGGCCCGTCCATCGAGCCGGCCGTCATGCGGCGACAAAACCTGTGCGTACATGCATCACGACCTCGATGGAGTAATTTCACATAAAATGCTCCTTCATCGATCTGATACTCTCGGCGCGTTGAAAAATCATAAAAGACCACTTTGTCTTGTCTCTCGCCGAGATCGAACCCTTCGTCGCCGAACTCTGCCGGCTCAGTCCCGACTTCGCGGCGAGGTGGGCGGAGAACGACGTGCGCGGGCAGCACGGCGAAGCGGTCGAGCACATCCGGCATCCGGTTCTCGGCCCGCTCGCCTTCGAATATTCCGCCTTCCTGGTCGACGGCCGGACCGACCTCGCCATGATCGTCTACAATCCGGCGAGGCCCGAGGACACCGAGCGGATCGGATCGCTCTTGGCTATCCCCCCGGTCGAGTCCCCGCTTGCGACCTGATCAGATCGACGAACACCCGCAGGGGCGGCGTCGACGGCTTTCACCCCGACCGTGACCCCGCGCGGCGGGATCGACGGTTAGGGTCTCAGCCTCCTCTGCCGACTTCCAGCGGACCAGCTCGTCGTTCGAAAATCTCGGGCGGGTGCGGTCGTGTTCCAGAAGTTTGGCCGAACGGCCTCAGGCTCCATCCGGGATGCGGGCGATGACCTTGATCTCGAAGTCGAAGCCGGCGAGCCAGTCGACACCGATCGCGGTCCAATTCGGATAGGGCGGTTGCGAAAAGACGTCGCTCTTCACTTTCATGATCGCTTCGAACTGGGTCTCCGGATCGGTATGGAACGTCGTCACGTCGACGATGTCGTCGAAAGTGCAGCCGCCCGCCGCCAGCGTCGCCTCCAGATTGGAGAAGGCCAATCGAACCTGCTCGGCGAAGTCCGGTTCCGGCGAGCCGTCGGCGCGACTGCCGACCTGGCCGGAAACGAACAGGAAATCGCCGGATGCGATCGCGGCGGAATAGCCATGGGCTTCATAGAGGGCATGGCGGTTCGTCGGGAAGACGGCGGTCCGTCTGGTCATGAGATCGACCTTTCTCGATACGGCTCGGGCCTGCAATGTCGGGGGGCATCGCAGCCGGGCAGGGTTTCGTTCACGGCGCAATTTGATATACGCTGGGTATGTGGGTATTTGACATACGCTGCGTATGTCAACTGAAATGCACCGCGTATGTGAAAAAGGACGGCCCTTCGTGACGCCGCGTCGACGCATCGAGACCATGGAAGAAAACCGCGCCAAGCTGATTTCGGCGGCGCGCCGGGCGTTTGCCGCGAAGGGGTTCGCCGCGGCCTCGATGGACGAACTGACCGCCGACGTCGGGCTGACGCGCGGGGCGCTCTACCATAATTTCGGCGACAAGAGGGGGCTGCTGGCGGCAGTGGTCGCTCAGGTCGACGGCGAAATGGCCGGGCGGGCGCAAGATCTGGCGGCAGCCGCGCCGAACGACTGGGAAGGTCTGCTCACCGAAGGGTCGGCCTATATCGAAATGGCCCTCGACCCCGAGGTCCGCCGGATCGTGCTGCTCGACGGGCCCGCCTTTCTGGGGGACCCCACACAATGGCCGAGCCAGAACGCTTGTTTGGAAATGACGAAGCAAACCGTCG
>JAAYVT010000088.1 GCA_012517025.1 Phyllobacteriaceae bacterium
CCTGCGCTCCCCCTGCTTGGCGATCAGTCGCCCTCGCGCGTTGTTGGCTCGCCAAGCGTCGAGCTTCTTCTTGTGGCGCTCGGGCGGACGCGGCGTGCCGTCCGACCAGGCGACGATGGAACCGATTGGGGCGAGATCGAAGATGCGCTGCGCAGTCATGGTGCGCTCCTGAATCGTGAGGACGTGGAAACGAAACCGCCGCCGGGTCGACCGGCGGCGGAGAGATCGTTCGGAAGGAAGAGAAAGGTGGCCGAGGCACCGGCCTATTCGGCGGCGGCACGCCAGCCGTCGTCCTCGGTCTCGGCCGGGGACTGTTCGGAGGTGTCGACCGCATCGTCGAGCGGCACCGGATCGAGGACTTCCGGCTCGTCCTCGCCGTCGGAGACGTCGTTCGTCTTCAGATACTCGGCGAGCTTCGCCGGGTCGGGTCGGAACAGCGCGGCGGGATGAACGAAGCGCCCCTCCCTGAAATGCTCGACCAGCGCGGCGCGCGTGTCCTTGACCCGCGGCTTCGGCTGCACCGAGGTGTCGGAGCACGCGGCCTCGAGCGCTTGGCGCGACAGGCACGAGAGAAAGTCATCCGTTCCCATGTTGGGGAGATGGGCGTCGGCGCCGATCGCCACGCCGGCGACGCGCGCGACCATGCCGCTCTGGGTCCGGTCCTCGCGCGTCGACAGCACGTCGACGAGCACCGCGCGGGCGACCTGTTGCAGCGTTTCGCGATCGTAGGCGAGCCTGCCGTCCGGCCCGATCAGCCGCACGGCATGTCGCGCCATCCGCCCGAAGCCGTAGGCGTGACCCTCGGCGCTGGAGGCGACCGAGACGTTCTGCCCGGCGAAGGCCAACACCAGCAGCGCCGTCAGCGTGTCGTCCTCGATCGGCGCATGGGCGAGCGCCTCGTGCAACGCGTCGGTGCGGAGATCGCCGATCATCTCGATGCCCTTGCGGGTCACGTCCGGGCGAGACTTCGGCAGCGCGCCGACACCGACGTCGTCGATCTCGTCGATCTCGGAACCCGACCCGGTGTCCCCCCTCCCCTTCACCACCGGCTTCTTCACTTCGGGCATCCGATAGACGACGGTCTGCACCGCGCCCTTCTGATCGAGATACATCGCGGTGCAGTCGCCCTTGCCGGGTTTGCCGTAGACGCGCTGCGCCTTCGCCGGTAACTTCGGCTCGCCCCAGTTGGTCGCCTCGACGATCAGGCCGCGCTTCGGCAGATGGGTCGACATCCACTCGTGCTGAGCACCGAGGAAAGCCTCGACGTCCGTGGTGTAGCGGCTGTCCTCACCCGCCGGCGCGAATAGATCCTCGCTCCAGGCGATGCCGTAGGCGCGTGCGAGATCCTCGTCGAACTTCGCATCGCGCGCGAACATGCGGCGCTTCTCGAGCGCCTGGGCAATGCTCCACCAGCTGGTCGTGTCGCCCTTCTTCGGCTTGTGCTTCTTCCAGACCTCAGCCTGTTCCTCGACGGCAGCGGCCGCGATGATGCGGAGCTGCCGTTCCTCGGGCATGTCACCCTTGGCCATCTGATCGAGCATCGCCGGCAGCACGCCGGCGAGCAGGCGCAGCTTGCGGATCTGACGGATCGGCAACGCCAGCGCCGCCGCGATCGCCTCCTCCGTCCAGCGCAGCATGACCAGACGTTCGATCGCCCTCCACTGGTCGACCGGGTTCAGGGCCTCGCGAGCGATGTTCTCCACCATCGAGCGCATCGCGCCCCGCGACGCCGGATCGTCGTTCGCCGCCTCGTCGACGAGGACCTCGATCTCCTCGAGGCCGGCGGCGATCGCCTGGGCGACGCGGCGATGCACGGCGTCGATGACCCAGCCGTTGCC
>JAAYVT010000089.1 GCA_012517025.1 Phyllobacteriaceae bacterium
AACTGGCGCTTCTGGCTCGCAAGGGCAGGATAAAGATCGCCGACGTGGCGGGGTGGAAGGATCGCTTTCTGGCTCATTCAGGAGCGGTTCTCGTGGATCCGGACGTGGACGACATGATCGCCTCGGCGCTCGGAGCCGGCATCGTCGCCCCCGGCGACGTGCTGGCGAAATTCGGTGGAGCGGTCGACATCTTGACCGCGACCGACCGGATCGCGCCGGATCCCCGCCTCTATCTCGATCATCATCTGGTGCCGGGCCTGTTCATGCCGAACGGCTGCATGTCGACCGGCGGCTCGGTGCTGAACTGGTTCGTCGAGGTGTTCGGCCGGGCCGAGGCCGAGGCGGCGGCCGCCGCCGGGCGGAGCCTGCATCAACATCTCGACGCGCTCGCCGCCGCCAAGCCGGCGGGATCCGACGGCGTGCTGATCCTGCCCTATCTCCTCGGCGAGAAGACCCCGATCCACGATCCCGCCGCTCGCGGCGTGATCGACGGCCTGACGCTCTCGCACGACATCGGCCACCTGTGGCGGGCGCTGCTCGAGGCTTATGCCTATGCGATCCGTCACCACGTCGAGGTGCTGGTCGACATGGGTCATCGCGCCGAGCGCTTCACCGCCTCCGACGGCGGCTCGGCGAGCGGCGTGTGGATGCAGATCCTCGCCGACGTGCTGGAGGCGCCGGTGCGCCGCTTGCGCGGCCATCCCGGCTCCTGCCTCGGCGCGGCTTGGACGGCGGCGATCGGCGTCGGCCTCACCGACGACTGGGGCGGCGTCCGCGCCTTCGTCGAAATGGGCGACGAACTCACCCCCGACCCGGCCCGCGCCGAGATCTATCGCGACGGCTACCGACGCTGGAGCGATCTCTACGCGCGGCTGAAGGGAAGTTGGTCGTGACCGCCCGCCGCTTCGCCGCCGTCGCCTGGGACATCGACGGGACGTTGGTCGACAGCGAGCCGCTGCATCACCGTTCCCTCCTCGCTGCCACCGCCGGCTTCGGCGTCGATCTCGGCGACCTGCCCGATCAAGCGTTCCGCGGCATCCACATGAAGAACGTGTGGCGGATGTTGCGGCCGCGCCTGCCCGCCGACCTCGAGGAACGCGTCTGGCTCGACGCCATCGACTCCCATTACGTCGGCCATCGCCACGAGTTGGTCGCGATCCCCGGCGCCCGCGAGACGATCGCCCGGCTCGCCGCCGCCGCCATCCCTCAGGCCTGCGTCTCCAATTCGAGCCGTCCGGTGGTCGACGCCAACATCGACGCCCTCGGCATCGCCGGCTCCATCGCCTTTTCGATCAGCCTCGACGACGTCGTCGCCGGCAAACCCGATCCCGAGCCCTATGCCCGTGCCGTCGTCCGGCTCGGCGTCGCGGCGGCGGCGACGGTGGCGGTCGAGGATTCGGGCTCCGGCATCCGCTCCGCCCGCGCCGCAGGCCTCTGGGCCGTCGGCTTCGCCGCACCGGGGGCGCGGATCGAGGGATGCGACCAGGCGATCGACCGGCTCGCCGAGCTCGTCGAACTGATCGACCTCTGATCGCCCTTCCTCGGGCCGGCGACGGATCGGGCCGGAGACCGGACGGTCGGACGGTCGCGTCGACGAGCGGGCCGACCCCGCTCGCCGGTTCGGTGGGGAACGAGGCGCCCTCGCTCTCCTACTCGGCCGGTTCGATCCGGATCGGATCGAGCTCCGGTTCGATGGTCGAAACGTGGTGGTGGGTGAGCGGCCGGTCACCGGAGAGACGGCGGATGACGACGTAGAACATCGGCGTCAGCACGAGGCCGAAGACGGTGACGCCGATCATGCCGGAGAACACCGCGACGCCCATCGCCCGTCGCATCTCGGCACCGGCGCCGGTCGAGGTGACCAGCGGCAGCACACCCATGACGAAGGCGAGCGACGTCATCAGGATCGGCCGCAGCCGAAGCCGGCTCGCCTCGATCGCCGCGGCGATCGGCGTCCGACCGGCGAATTCGAGCTCGCGGGCGAACTCGACGATCAGGATGGCGTTCTTCGCCGACAGGCCGACCAGCACGATCAGGCCGATCCGGGTGAAGATGTTGGCATCCCCGCCCGACAGCCAGACGCCGGTCATCGCCGCGAGCAGCGCCATCGGCACGATCAGGACGATCGCGATCGGCAGAGCGAGGCTCTCGTATTGCGCCGCGAGCACCAGGAAGACCAGGAGCAGCGCCAGCGGGAACACGATCGTCGAGGAATTGCCGGCGATGATCTGCTGATAGGTGAGCTCGGTCCATTCGAAGCCGAAGCCCTTGGGCAGGGTTTCCGCCGCGATCCTCGCCGCCGCCGCCTGGGCCTGATCGGACGAGAAGCC
>JAAYVT010000090.1 GCA_012517025.1 Phyllobacteriaceae bacterium
CCGCCTCGTCGGCGTCGAGCACGGCGCGGCCGACCTGCGGCAGCTCCTCGCGCAGCTTGGTGACCGACGGCACGCCCTTGTCGGCGAAGGCGTCGAGGGTCGCGAGCGCGGTGCCGCCGTCCGGGGCGGCGCGTTTGGCGACCGCGAGTTCGGGGGCGAAGGGGCGGCCGGCGTCGACCGCCGACTTCAGATCGGCGAGCGAGACGGCGAAGACCGCCTCCGATTGCGCCTTGGCGGCGGCCGAGGCACCGGCCTCGATCTCCGCGACCTTCGATTCCATCAGCCCGACGCGACCCTCGGTCGCCTCCAGGGTCTGGTCGAGGGTCTGGGTGATGCGGCCGCGATCGGCCTTGGCCTCGGCGTTCGAGGTCTCGATGCCGCCGAGCCGGCCGACCAGTCCGTCGACCTCGCCGCGCAGGCCTTCGAGCCCGCCGAGGCGGGTGCGCATGCCGTCGAGGGCGGCGGCGACGTCGGCCTTCTGCTTCTCCACTTCCACCGAGAGACGGGTGGCGGCCTCGGCGAGCGCCGCCTTGGCGGCGTCGCCGCCGTCGGCGGCGCGAGCCTTCAGCTCGGCGCGAGTGGCGTCGAGTTGGGCGCCGAGGCGACCAATCTCGGCGGCGGCGCTCTCGCGGGCGGCGGCGACCGCGGCGTCGACCTTGCCGGCGAGATCGGCGAGGGCGGCGGGATCGCCGGCCGGCAACTTCGCCAGGGCGTCGGACACCGAGGTCTTGGCGGCGGCGAGGCGCTCGTCGGCGGCCTTCTGCAGGCCGGCGACGCGGTCGGCGAGGTCGGCCGGCCACTTCAGCGCCGGCGACGTCTCGACGGCGGCGAGGCGCTTCTCGAGCGGCGCGAGGTCGATCGGCTTGACGGCCTCGGCCTTCTTCTCGTCGTCGGCGAGGCGGCCCTCCAGACCGGCGAGGCGGTCGAGCGCCGCCTTCACGGCGGGATCGGTCTGTCGGGCCGGCGCACCGAAGAGGGCGTCGAGGTGGCCTCCGAGGCCGCGCTCGAGACCGACGCCGAGGACGCCGCCGGCGAGCGCGGCGACGATCGCCGCGCCGATCAGGGCACCGGTGCCGACGCCGGCAGGAGCGGCGGGCGCCGATTCGGCCGCAGAGGGGGTGGGCTGCGTCGCCTCGTCGGCGTCCGGGGACGTCGATTCGGTCGGAGGTGCGGCGTCGGCGGGCGTGTCAGCCTCGGAGGGTGGCGCGAGCGGGGCGGCGTCGAGGATCGGGGTCTCGGCCGGGGACGGGGCGGCGGGCTCGGCGGGGATCGTCGGCTCGGTCTCGGCGGGGGCGGTGACGGTTTCGTCCGTCGGGCGGGGCGTCTCGGTCGCTTCGGTCGCGCTTTCGGACTTCGGGTCCGGTTTCTTCTGCGGCGCCATGGGCGATCTCCCTAGATCCGCGTCGGGGGCCTCGGGCGAGGCGGCGCGGGATTGTACGAAGGTGACCAGGAGACCCGATTCGTCGGGCCGGTCGGCCACCACGATCCGATCGTAGCCGGCACGGCGGAGCGGTTCGGCCGCCGCCTCGGATATAGCATGGATGCGGAAGCGCGACGAAGACGGAGAAAAGCCTCGAGCCTCGAGCGCCGCGACCAGAATTTCCGCACTGCGTGGCGAATAGACGGCGATCGCGTCGATCCGGCCGCCGGCGAGATCGGCGGCCACCGCGTCCGGCAGATCGACGACCGGTTCGGAGCGGTAGACCTCGGCGATGCGGAGATCGAAGCCGGCGGCGGCGAGCTCGACGGCGAGCTCGGCGGTGCGATCGGCGCCGGCGGCCCATACCAGCGCGCCGGCGGTCGGGACGAGGTCGCCGACGAGACGGGCGGCCAGCGCCCGGCGATCGCCACTCGCCGAGACGACGCGGGAAAAGCCGCGGGCGCGGGCGGCGGCGGCGGTCTTGTCGCCGACAGCGTAGAGCGGCAGGGCGCGCAGCCGGTCGACGTCGTCGTTGAGGGCGAGCGCGGCGACGCCGTTGAGGCTGGTGACGACGATCGCCTGAGCGCCGTCGAGCGGCAGGGCGACGTCGCCGTCGAGGACGATGCGGGTCAAGGGGGCGACCACCCCGTCGAGCCCGGCCGCCGCGAGCCGGGCCTCGGTGGCCCGTCCCTGGTCTTCGGCGCGGGTGACGAGGACGCGCATGCCGCCTTCACTCCGTGGCGAAGAAGCCGGGGCCGCCGAGGGCCTTCAGGATCTCGCCGGCGGCGACGCCGATCGCCTCGGCCTCGGCGATCGGGCCGGACCGCTCGATCGCGTGGGCCTGCGACCCGTCGGGGCGCAGGATCAGGCCCTCGAAGCGGAGGGTGTCGCCCTCGACCCGGGCGAGACCGGCGATCGGGGTGCGGCAGGAGCCGTCGAGGACCCGCAGGAAGGCGCGCTCGAGGGTGAGCGCGGCGGCGGTCTCGGGGTGATGGATCGTCGCGAGGAGGGCGGCGGTCGCGGCGTCGTCGGCGCGGGCCTCGATGCAGATCGCGCCCTGGCCGACGGCGGGCAGGAACTCGTGGGTGTCGAGCAAAGTCGTCACCACGTCGGCCATGCCGAGACGGCGCAGGCCGGCATTGGCGAGGAGGGTGGCGTCGGCGACGCCGTCGGCGAGCTTCTTCATCCGGGTCTGGACGTTGCCGCGAAACTCGACCACCTCGAGGTCGGGGCGCAGGCGGCGCACCATGGCGCGACGGCGCAGCGACGAGGTGCCGATCTTCGAACCGGGGGGGAGATCGGCGAGCGATTTCGCCTTCGACGAGACGAAGGCGTCGCGGACGTCCTCGCGCGGCAGGAAGGCGGCGATGACGAGACCGTCCGGCAGCACCGTCGGCATGTCCTTGGAGGAATGCACGGCGAGGTCGATCGAGCGATCGAGCAGGGCTTCCTCGATCTCCTTGGTGAACAGGCCCTTGCCGCCGACCTCGGACAGCGGCCGATCGAGGATGCGGTCGCCGGAGGTCTTGATCACGACGATCTCGAAGTCCTCGGCGCGCCGGCCGGTCGCGGCGACCAGGCGGTCGCGGGTCTCGTGGGCCTGGGCGAGAGCGAGGGCGCTGCCGCGCGTCCCGATCCGGATCGTCTTCTCGGACATCTTCGATTGCACGTCGTTCCCACCCGGTGTTAGGGCAAGGGCCACACGAGGCGGGAGTTTTCGCGCGGGCCGTTGCGAGAGCGTTCGTCTTCTCTAGAGGAAAGACCGGGTCCCCGCCACCGTCGTGCGTGGTCGGGGTGAACGCGGATGGGCGCCGGGCGCGCCCGAGCGAGGCCGACGGTGCGGGTTCTGGGCATCGAGACGAGTTGCGACGAGACCGCCGCGGCGGTGGTGGAACGCACCACCGACGGGCGCGGGGTGATCCTCTCCGACGTGGTGCATTCGCAGATCTCCGAGCACGCGCCGTTCGGCGGCGTGGTGCCGGAGATCGCGGCGCGCGCCCACGTCGACCTCCTCGACGGCATCGTCGAGAAGGCGATGGCGGACGCCGGCCTCGATTTCCCCGATCTCGACGCGGTGGCGGCGACCGCCGGGCCGGGGCTGATCGGCGTGGTGATCGTCGGGCTGGTCACCGCCAAGGCGATCGCGGCGATGCATCGGCTGCCGCTGGTCGCGGTCAATCACCTCGAGGGCCACGCGCTGACGCCGCGCCTCACCGACGGGGCGCCGTTTCCCTATCTGCTGCTGCTGGTCTCGGGCGGGCACAGCCAGTTCGTGGCGGTCGAGGGGCTCGGGCGCTACACCCGGATCGGCACCACCATCGACGATGCCCTCGGCGAGGCTTTCGACAAGACCGCCAAGATGCTCGGCCTGCCCTATCCGGGCGGGCCGCAGGTGGAGAGGCTGGCGGCGGCCGGCGATCCGACCCGCTTCGATCTGCCGCGCCCGTTGATGCGGCGCGACAGTCTCGACTTTTCGTTCTCGGGGTTGAAGACGGCGGTCAGGCTGGCCGCCGCCGCCGAGCAACCGCTTTCGGACCGGACGGTCGCCGATCTCTGCGCCTCGTTCCAGGCGGCGGTGACCGACGTGGTGCGCTTCAAGGCGGAGCTGGCGCTGAAGCGCTTCCGGGCGCTCACCGGGGCGACGGCGCCGTTGCTCGTCACCGCCGGCGGCGTGGCGGCGAACAAGGCGATCGCGACGGCGTTGCGCGAAGCGGCGGAGAAGGCCGGCGGTCGGGTGGTGGTGCCGCCGGGGCGGTTCTGTACCGACAACGGCGCGATGATCGCCTGGGCGGGGGCGGAACGCCTGCTCGCCGGGGCGGTCGACGGCATGACCGTTCAAGCGCGGCCGCGCTGGCCGCTC
>JAAYVT010000091.1 GCA_012517025.1 Phyllobacteriaceae bacterium
GCGGCCTCGATCGCGACGGCGGCCTCGCCGGCATAGAGGGCATGGACGGTCGCGTCGGCGTCGTGGACCGGGACGCCGAAGTCCCGGAAGAACGCCCCGGTGGTCGACTTGCCCATGCCGATCGAGCCGGTGAGGCCGAGGACGATCATGCCGTCACTCCGAGATCGGCGAGGATGTGGCGCCGCAGCTCCGGCGTGACGGTCGGGCGCACGCCGAACCAGCGCTCGAAGCCCGAGACCGCCTGATGCAGCAACATGCCGAGGCCGTCGACGGTGGCGAGGCCGCGAGCCCGCGCCGCCGCCAACAACGGGGTCTCCAGCGGGGCGTAGACGACGTCGGTGACGAGGGCGACGTCGCGCAGCGGCGTCAGATCGACGGGGAGGTCGTCCTTGCCGATCATGCCGAGGGAGGTGGTGTTGGCGAGCAGACCGGCCTGACGCAGCAGCGAGGGCAGGGCGCGCCACTCGTGCGCCGAGACGCCGGCGCCGAGGCGGACGGCGAGAGCCTCGGCGCGCGACAGGGTACGATTGACGAGGTGGACGTGGAAGCCGCGCGACTTCAATCCCCAGGCGACGGCGGCGGCGGCGCCACCGGCGCCGAGCACGACCGCGTCGGTCGGCCGTGCGTCCCAACCGACGGCGTTCTCGTCGAGATTGGCGAGGAAGCCGGGGCCGTCGCTGTTCCCACCGCAGAGTTTTCCATCTTCGATCCACAGGGTGTTCACCGCACCGGTGACCTCGGCGACGGCATCCCTTTCGGAAACGAGACGATGGGCGACCGCCTTGTGCGGCACCGTGACGTTGCCGCCGATCCAAGCGGAACCGGGCAGACCCCGCAGGAACGATTCGATCTCCTCCGGCGGGATCGCCAGCGGTTCGTAGCTTCCGGCGAGGCGATGTTCGGCCAGCCAGTGGCGATGAATCAACGGCGATCGCGATTGGGTGATCGGCCAACCGACGACGAAGGCGCGAGGAGAAACGGTCATGAGGGGATCTGTCCGATGCGCCGCAACTCGGCGAGGAGCGGCAGGAGGGGGAGGCCGAGGATGGTGAAATAGTCGCCTTCGATCGCCTCGAACAGCGTCACGCCGAGGCCTTCGAGCTGGTAGCAGCCGACGCTCGACAACACCGCGTCGCCGGCGCGGTCGCAGTAGTCGTCGAGGAAGGCGTCGGAGAAGGGACGCATGGTCATCCGCGCGACCGCGACGTCGTGCCACACGATGCGGTCCCCCTCGGCCAGGGCCATGGCAGAGTGCAGTTCGTGGGTGCGACCGCGCAGACGCGACAGTTGGGCCCGGGCGGCGGTGCGATCGGCCGGTTTGACGAATCGCTCGCCATCGAGACCGAGGGTCTGATCGCAACCGAGGACGAGGGCGTCCGGCCGGCGAGAGGCGACGTCGAGCGCCTTGGCACAGGCGAGCCGCAGGGCGATGGCGCCGGGATCGGCGCCGGCGGCGAGCAGCGGCGCTTCGACCGCTCGCTCGTCGACGCCGGAGGCCTCCGCTGCGAAGGCGAGCCCGGCTTCGCCGAGGAGAGTGATCCGCGAGGCGGAGCGAGACGCGAGGACGAGAGATTTCGGCATGAGGGTTCCCGAGCACCGACGGGTTCGACCGTGAGACGGTCGTCAGCCGCGACGGTGGCTGCGCAGGTGGGCGATGATGGAGGCGGCGGTCTCCTCGATCGATCGACGGGTGACGTCGATCATCGGCCAGTCGTGATCGGCGCACAGGCGTCGCATCAGGCCGAGTTCGGAGGCGATCGAGGGGCGGTCGACATAAGCGGTGTCGAAGGCCTTGGAGCCCATCGCCAGAACGCGATTTTCGCGGATCTGGGCGATGCGGTCGGGGCTGGCGACCAGACCGACGACGAGCGGCCGGGTCACCGCGAACAGTGCCGGCGGCGGCGGGATTTCCGGGACGATCGGGATGTTCGCGACCTTGATGCCGCGGTTGGCGAGATAGATCGAGGTCGGGGTCTTGGAGGTGCGCGAGATGCCGAGGATCACCACGTCGGCTTCGTCGAGGTCGTGCGGCAGCTGACCGTCGTCGTGCGCCATGGTGAAGTTCATCGCCTCGATGCGCTTGAAGTACTCGGCGTCGAGGGAGTGCTGGGCACCGGCCCGCCAGGTTTCGGTGACGTTCAGGAACGAGCGGAAGATGTCGAGCACCGGCGCCAGCACCGAGACGCAGGGCAGTCCCTGATCGCGGCAGAAGCGCTCGAGCCGCGCCGACAGCTCCGGATTGACCAGAGTGTAGAGGACGATGCCGGGGAACTGCTCGACCTCGACCAGGGCCTTGTCGAGGTGGCGGTCGACGCGGACCAGCGGATGGACGTGTTCGATCGGCTCGATCGCCTCGTACTGGGCGGCGGCGGCGCGCGCCACGGTCAGCAGCGTCTCGCCGGTCGAATCGGAAATCAGATGGAGATGAAAGAAGTTGGTCGGAGTGCTCACGTAACCGTCCCCAGGCAGGTCGGCGACGGTGGAAAAATCGCCCCGCGCACACGGCCGGCGCCACTCTCTCCCGTCCGTGCAATTCGATCAACAGGAACGAAGGACGGAGCCCGAGACGGTGGCGACTCGCAGCGGTTGGGGACCACGCACGCCGGAATCGGGAGTCGTCGACTCCTCGTCCACAACCCGAAAGTTCGAGTCGTCCGGTTAAGCTTTTGGAAAGACTTCTTAACGAATCGTTAACGCGCGATCGGGTCGACTCGGCCGCGATTCGGCACCGACGCCTCCGGGAAAACGGGTGTTTCACGTGAGTCATTGTGGATCGATCGAGATCCCGGTAATCCACGGGCCAGCAGTCAAAACAATCTTCATTCGAAGAATGATTTGAAGAGAGGGGCTGTGGGCGACGCGGGTCGCGGAGGAGATCGGCATGACCGAGCGGAAGATGATGAAGGTGCTCTCGGGCGAGAGCGTGTTTCCGCCGCCGATCTGGATCATGCGTCAGGCCGGACGCTATCTGCCGGAATATCGCGCCACCCGAGCGGAGGCGGGCGGGTTTCTCGATCTCTGCTACACCCCGAAGCTCGCCACGGAAGTGACGTTGCAGCCGATTCGGCGCTACGGCTTCGATGCGGCGATCCTGTTTTCCGACATTCTCGTGGTGCCGGACGCACTCGGCCGCAAGGTCGCCTTCAAGGAGGGCGAGGGGCCGGTGCTCGAACCGCTCGATCTCGCCGAGGTCGATGCCCTCGATCCGACCGCGATCCACGGGCGCCTGGCGCCGGTCTACGAGGCGGTCGAGCTGATCCGAGCGGGCCTCCCCGCGGAGACCACCTTCCTCGGCTTCTGCGGGGCGCCCTGGACGGTGGCGACCTACATGATCGCCGGACGGGGGACCACCGATCAGGGACCGGCGCGCAAGGCGGCGCTGGGCGATCCGGAAGGCTTCGCGAAACTCGTCGACGTGCTGGTCGAGGCCTCGATCGCCTATCTGGCGAAGCAGATCTCCTGCGGCGTCGACGCGGTGCAGATTTTCGACACCTGGGCGGGCGTGCTCGACGAGAGCGAGTTCGAGAAATGGGTGATCGCGCCGGCCAAGCGAATCGTCGCAGGTCTGAGGGCGATCCACCCGAACGCGCGGGTGATCGGCTTTCCGAAGGGCGCGCAGGCGCTGCTCGAGCGTTACGTGGTGGAGACCGGGGTCGACGCGGTCGGCATCGACTGGACGGTGCCGCATGCCTTCGCGCGGGATCGGATCCAGCCGCGGGCGGCGGTGCAGGGCAACCTCGATCCGATGCGGGTGGTGGTCGGCGGGCGGGCGCTCGACGAGGGCGTCGACCGGGTGCTCGACGGTCTCGGCGCGGGCCGGTTGATCTTCAATCTCGGTCACGGCATCACGCCCGAGGCGGATCCGGCGCACATGGCCCGGTTGGTCGATCGCGTGCGCGGCGCGCGGCGTTGAGGAGAGGCGAGATGGCGGCGACGCGGGAAGAGGTCGCGAAGCGAATCGAGCGGACGGTCGGATTTTTGGCGATCACCGGGGTCGGGGTCGCCGGGGCGCTGGCGGCCTTCGGTCCGGGTGCCTACGAGTGGATGAAGGCGCTGCAC
>JAAYVT010000092.1 GCA_012517025.1 Phyllobacteriaceae bacterium
GAGGACGAGATAGACGAGGATGCCGCCGTTCCAGGCGATCAGCGCGCAGGTCGAGCCGCGCCACGGCGTCGCTTCCTTGGTCGCCAGCAGCAGAGCCGCTCCTATGCCGATCGCGGTCATCAGGCGCGGATGGCGCCGGAGCGTCTGCGTCAGGGCCTTGGGATGGAGAGCGGTCGCGAGACTCATGGGCAGACGATCCGGCAGGTGGGCAAGTGAGGGTTCGATGGCGGTTCGCCGACGCTCAGACCAGATAGGCCGAGGCGGTCGTGACGATGCCGGCGGTGCCGAGCCCGAGCGAGACGTACCATGGCCAATGGCGACGCCGGGCGACCAGCGCCATGGTGGCGACGGCGATGGCGCAATGCAGGAAGGTGGCGGCGACCGTGAGGACGTGATGGCGATGTTCGAGAACCTCGCCGGTGAGGAGGTCGGCTTCGGTCTGGCGCTCGAGATCCTCGGCCTTCGTCTTGATGGCGGCGCTTTCGCCGTCGTACTGCCGCGCCTTGGCGGCGAATTCGTCGCGATGATCGGGCGTCGACGCCGAGGCGACCTCGTAGAGGTTCTTCTTGATGCTGCGTGCCTGATAGAAGGCCCAGGTGTCGCTGGCGCGGTTCTGATGCAGGACGGCCTCGTTCTTGGCCGCGATCGCCGCGCCGCTCGCCATCGTCTCGAGGCTGCCGATGGTGGCGGCGATCACCGCCAACACGGCGACCGTGATCGTCACCTTGGCGAGGAAGTCGTCACCGGAATGAGCGGCGTGATGGGCATGCTCGGCATGCTCGTAGGGCTCGGTGGGAATGTCCGACATCGAAGGGCGAGGTCCTCGAAAAAACGGCGGCGTGCGACGAGCGGACGGCGGTCCGGCGAATGCACGCGGAGTGCGTGGCATGCCGGAAGAGCCCCGGCTGCTTCGTCCCACCGGGGTCACCCGTCGGCGGACTTCAACAGTCGTTCGGTTCAAACGACAATCGAGACGACTGAACCTTTCCAAAATTTAATCTTTGTTTTTATGGAAATTTTATTTGACGAAATACACGGACACTTCCGACTTTCGCGGTCACCGGATGGGTTCGACACCACCCGGCTCGATATCGGAGAGACGATCACGATGCGCAAACTCGCTTTTTTCCTCGGCTCGCTGCTGCTCGTCACGGCGGCTCACGCGGCGGACCCGACCTGCAGGGCGCAGGCGACCGACAAGAAGCTCGCCGGTGCGGCGCTCACCAGTTTCATGAAGAAATGCGAGACCGACGCCACCAAGACCTGCGACGCGGCGGCGGCCGACAAGAAACTCGCCGGCGCGGCCAAGACGAGTTTCTCCAAGAAGTGTGTTTCCGACGCAGTCGGCCAGTGAACGAAGCGGCGGAGGCTCACCGCAGTCTCTGTTCCGGCACCGGCCCTTCGACGGAGAGACCCAATCGACGATCGAAGGCGAAGGCTCTGGCCTGATCGTCCTCGACGACGCGGCGATCGGCGTTGCCGAGCGGGCATTGGACCACGGGCAGACCCGCGCCCTCACGGACGCTTCGATCGGCGATTTCTCTTTCGACGATTTCACGGCCTTCGTCGGACGCGAAGACTTCGCTGATGGTCGCGCGGTGGAGATCCTGCGGCGAGACCACGCAGAACATCCACGCGCGGGCTTCGGCGACGGCCGGCGAGACCGACGCCGAGACGAGGGCGAGAACGGCGATGGTCAAAAACCGCATGGTGTTTCCCCCCCCCTCGGCGCTCCGCTCGGGTGCGGAAGATCTCTACACGAGAGATCTGGAGGAGCGATGTTGCGGTTCGGTGCAATTCGACGAATCCGATCAACGGATCGCCGATCCTGTCGATCGCGCGCCGGATCGGCGACGCTTGTCGCGTATCGACC
>JAAYVT010000093.1 GCA_012517025.1 Phyllobacteriaceae bacterium
ACTTGACGTGGAACACCACGCCGTAGAGCACCGCCGCGCCGACCACCGCGTAGCCGAGCCGGGCCCGCGACCGTGCCGACACGATCGCCGTCTCGCCGAGCGCCCGACGCGCCGGCACGATCGCCGAATGATAGATCGCCGCCAGCAGGATCGTCGTCGCCTGTCCGGCGAAGAAGACGTAGCTGCCGAGCATGTGCAGATGGTGATCCTCGGCGCTGCCCCCCAGCCGATGGCGGCCGAGCATCACCATGCCGACGCAGGTCGCGGTCATCGCCACCGACATGACGGCGAGTAGCAGGCGGCAGAGGTGGTCGCGCGTCGCCCCGAGGACCGCGCGCGACGGATGTTCCGCCGACAGCATCCACAGGATGGCGTGGGTCGACGGCCACAGAATCAGCGCCGCCAGCGTCACCCAGAAGGCGAAGGGCTCGCCGATCACCGGATCGGAGATGGCGCGGCTGATGGTCAGATAGATCGACGGATCGGCGTCGGGATGTCGCAGGTGGAAGCCGACGCGGGCGCCCACCACCGCCGGCACGACGATCGCCGACACCGCGACGATCCCGGCGACCGGCAGCCAGGACAGCCGGCGCAGGATCGCCCGGCGCAGGCACGACGCCGCCGGTTCGGCGGGGGAGATCGGGCGATCGCGGGTCGTCGCGGACATTCGAGGTCTCCGGAGAGGCCCCGTCGGCGCGGACCGCCGACCGAGCGCCCCACGATTAGTGGACGGCGCCGGCCCTGTCCATCCGCTCGCCACCGCCCCCCCGAGACGGGATCGGGGCGCCTCCGAACTTGCTCCGAGGGACGCTCCGGAGTTCACTGCCGGGCGGTCGCGGCCGGCGGCGGTTCGCCCGCCGCCGTACCGCCGAGACGGCGCGGCGCGAGCCGAGAGAACGAGAAAGTCCCCGAATGACCCTCCGCAGAGCGATCGTCCTGGCCGCCGGTTTCGGCGCCCGCCTCCATCCCCTGACCCAGGATCGCCCCAAACCACTCGCCCGCGTCGGCGGCGAGAGCATCCTGTCGCGGCTGGTGGCGAACCTGAAGACCGTCGGGATCGAGCGGGTCGTCGTGGTCGTCGGCCACCTCGGCGAGAAGATCGCCGCCGAACTCCCCGCCGCCCATCCCGACGTCGACTTCGTCTTCGTGACCAACGACCGCTACCGCACCACCGGCAATCTCTATTCGCTGTGGCTCGCCCGCGACCATTTCGACGAGGACTTCCTGTTGCTGGAGGCCGACGTCGTCTGCCGGCCGGAGGTGCTGAGGCCGCTGGTCGAGGCGCCGCCCGCCAGTTGCGCCGCGCTGGTGTCGCCGCGTGCTTGGTTCATGGACGGCGCCTGCGTCGAACTCTGCGGCGTCCCGCCCCACATCACCGCGCCGCGCCAAATCCCCGCCGGTGAGCACCGGTCGACCCACTACAAGACCGTCAATTTCTACCGCCTCGCCGCCGACTTCGCGCGCGGCTGGCTGACCGAGCGGCTCGGCGCCGAGATCGCCACCCCCCGCGTCGGCGCCTTCTACGAGACGCTGTTCGCCGAGGCGATCGACCGCCGCGTCCGCGGTTTCCTCGCCTGCGTCGTGCCCGATGCCGACTGGTTCGAGATCGATACGCTCGACGACCTCGACGTCGCCGAATTCCGCCTGATGTCGACCGACGACCGGCTCGCTCACCTCAACCGTCTGCACGGCGGCCACTGGCGCTACCCGATCGTCGATCACTGCCTGCTCTACAATTTCCATTATCCACCGAAGAAGATCCTCGACCACATGGTCGAGCGACTGCCTCATCTGGTGCGCGAATACCCCTGCGCGCAGCGGCCGATCGCCGAGTTCGTGGCGCGCTGGTACGACGTCGACCCCGCCCGCCTGATCGTCGCCAACGGCGTCGGCGAGCTCATCCCGCTGGTCCTCGCCGACGTCCACCGGCCGGTGGTGATCCCGACGCCGTCGTTCAACGAATACGAGGCGGTGGTCGACCCCGCCCTGCTGCACCGTCTGCCGTTGCGGGCGGCGGAGCATTTCCGCCTCGACCCCGACCGGGTGATCGAGATGCTGCGGGCGACCGGCGCGGGCACCCTGGTGCTGGTCTCGCCGAACAACCCGACCGGCAACGCCGTCCCCCGTGCCGACCTCGTCCGCATCGTCACCGAGGCCGGCGCGCTCGGGGTGCGGGTGATCCTCGACGAATCCTTCGTCGACTTCCAGGCGGAGGGACGCGCGGCCTCGCTGATGGACGAGCTCGACCGTCACCCGAACCTCGTCGTCCTGTTCAGTCTGGGCAAGTCGCACGGCGTCGGCGGGCTGCGCATCGGCCTGCTCGCCTCCGCCGACACGGAGGAAGTGGCACGCCTGCGCCGGCGCCTGCCGCTGTGGAACGTCAACGCCTTCGCCGAGGCCTATCTGCGCCTGTTCAACGCCTATCGGCAGGAGTATTTCGCCTCCTGCGCCCTGGTGCGTCACGAGACGCAGGTGCTGGCGCGCGGTCTCGCCGACGTCGCCGGACTGACCGTCCATCCGACCGACGCCAACTTCGTGCTGTGCCGGCTCGACCACGCCGTCGGCACCGCCCCCGATCTCGTCCGCCGCCTGCTCGCCACCGAGGGCATCCTGATCAAGGATTGCTCCGGCAAGACGATGGAGGAGGCCGGGCAGTATCTGCGCATCTCCTCGCGCGGCGGCGCGGACGACGCTCGTCTGTGCCGCGCCCTCGCCCGGGTGGTGGCGGCGATGCGTAGGACCCCCGCCCTCGCCCCGGCCGAATGACCGGCCACCCTCCCCCCGCCGGCCCGTTCGAGGAAACCCGCGTGGATCGTCCCCCCCTGCCGCCGCTCCTCGCTCTGCTGGCGACTCAGATGCGGACCCGCTGGGCCGAGGAGGCGACCTCCGACTGGGCCTACGTCGTCTTCTACCGGCCGCTGGCGGTGCCGCTCGCCTGGATCCTCGCCCACACCGCCACGACGCCGATGGCGGTGACCCTCGCCGGCGGCGTCTCGATCCCGGCGATGATCGCGGCGGCGCTGTTGCTGCCGCCGGAGATCGCGGTGGCGGCGATCGGCGGGATCGCCTGGATCGGCGGCTTGCTCGACTGCGTCGACGGCGATCTGGCGCGGCTGACCGGCAGGACCTCGTGGCTCGGCCGCTACGTCGACTTCCAGATCGACGTGGTCCGCTGGGCCACCCTCTTCGTCGCCACCGGCCATGCCGCCGACCGGGCGGGGGCGAGCGGCGGCGTCTGGCTCGCGGTCGGAGCGCTGGCGGCGTGGCTGCGCCTCTTCGCCCGCGCCGCCCGCGACTACCGCGCCGGCACGCTCGGGCGCACCCCGAA
>JAAYVT010000006.1 GCA_012517025.1 Phyllobacteriaceae bacterium
AGAGGCGAGTTGCTGGCGACCGCTCGCGAACGTGCAAGCCGACTGGCGCGCAAGCCTGCGGTCGCCCTTGCCGCCACGCGACGGCTGTTACGCTCGACGGAAGAGGCGAGGGCACGCTGTCGTGCCGAGATCGAACTCTTCGAGGGATGTCTCCGATCGGCTGCGACACGACGCCGTCTCGCCCTCGTCGGACATCGCCGGACGACGGAACGCCGGGAGGCGGCCGCATGAGTGGCCGTCGGACGATGAGAAAGGTCGACACCTTTCCGCAAGGGAGTCTCTCCGATTGGATCGCCGACGAGATTTCCGCCGTCGAAGCCGCGACGCGAGGGCGATATCCTCGGACCTCGCGTCTTCTCGTCCTCGCACTCGAAGCATTGGCCGCGGAAGTGTCGAACGAGCCCTGCGATCGATCGGCGCCCGAATGGACATCGTAAGAGCCGCGACACGGATCGGTCGCGCTGGTTCTTCAGTGGGCCGTGAACAGCGCGGCAGGTCTGCAACGACCGCCATGCGATCATTCTCGCCCAGCCCTTACGGTTGCTCCAACCCGGGCGCCCCGCCGGGAACAAAGCCGAGCCGATCGATCAGAAAGGCGAGGCGTTCGTGAGCGAGCGCCGCCGCCATTTGGCGCCGCAGATGTTCAAGCTGGTAAACTCGGGCTTTCGCGGCAGCTTCGATCAGATCCCGATCGGCTTGCTGCCAAGCTTCAAAGACCGACTGATCGTCGGCGCTCCGGCGACGGTTGTCATCGAGCGCCTCGCGGGTAATCCGTTCGAGGTCGCTTATGGAAAGATGCTCGATCTGTTTCAGCCATTCCGCACCAGGGCTTGGCACAATCGCGCTCTGCAACGTCCAGCAGTTCGATGGCGATCCGGGGCGGCAGAGTTCCTCGCAGATCGCCTCCCACGCGCCGCGGTCTTCGGGGTCAACTCCGATACCCAGAGCCGAAGCGAGGACATCGAGCGGTTCCCAGTCACGGGAACGGCGGGCAGCCGTGATGGCTGCCTCGGCCGCCGATGCGCCTTGACGCCACCTGTCGAGCTCTTTGGGGTCCATGGACGTTTGGGTCACTCGTTCGATCTCGCCGCTCGGCGAAGAGAAGCCGATTCACTCCTCACGACAAAGTAGCAGTACCGGGCAGGAATAGGAACGATCATTCCTGGAACGATGGTTCCTAAATGATCTTCTGGGGTCATGAATCTCAATGAGATCGTGGCTGCAAATTTGCGTCGCATTCGCCACGAACGGCAACTGACGCAAGAAGAGCTGGCACATCGCGCGGGCCTCAGCCCACGTTATGTCGGCTCGATCGAGCGTACCCGTGTGTCCATCAGCATCACGATTCTCGGTCGACTGGCCGAAACGCTGGGGATCGATCCGAGGGAGCTCTTGCGCCCGATCGCGTGAGGCGAGGGCAGGCGACTCTCACCTTTCGGAAAAGCCGGCCGGCCGAACAGGTCCGACCGGCCGTGAGTCCTTATCGGCTCTTTCAGAGCGATCATCCTCGCCATCGCGCTTCATCCGACGGCAGAAAGGCCCTTCAACGATAGAATGAGCGTCATCGTCTGGGTCGGCGATGCCGAGAACCCGTGATGCTCGTAGAACGCTCTCGCTTCGTCGGAAAGAGCATGAACCAGCAGGCCCCGAATACCCATGATGTGCGCGGCCTGGGCCGTGCGGAGCACGGCATCCTGCAACAGCGCGGCCCCCAGTCCCTTTCGTTGCCAATGACGGTGGATCGCGAGCCGGCCGAGGATCGCCATCGGGATCGGATCGGGCATGTTGCGACGCAGAGATCCCGGAGCGTCGGCTACTGCGAGCGCACCCGAAGAAAGACAATAGTAGCCGACGACGCGATCGACCTCGCAGACGACATACGTCCGGGATGCGCCACTGAGCTGATTGACGCGGGCGCGGCGACGCAGCCAGTCGTCCAGCCCCGTATCGCCGCTGTCGAACGCGGAGAGATCATGCCCCTCGGCGAGTAGTGTCGGTGCACCGAGGATCATGGCTGCCACGGCTTGCGAGCCTTCATCAGCCGCTCGAAACCTTCGCCGCTCGGTGGCAGGTCGAGGACAGAGAGGAAATGCTCGTAGCTCTCGACATCGACGCGAACGAGGGTCAGGTCGAGCAGAGCCTCCTCGGCGGCCTTGCGCGCCGCATCGATCATGAAGTCGGATCGGGTTTTGCCGCGCGCCCGCGCGGCCCGATCGATCAGACCACGAACATCTTCACGCAGGCGCAGGTTGACCGCGCGTGTCTGCGATTCATGGGAGGGTCTCGAAGCCATGGTCGTTCTCCTTTCCCACAACGTAGCAGACCGCATACACAATGTGTATCACACTCATTATGAGGCGCTCCAGCATGTCCCCACTCGACATGCGCGCTTTTGCGGCGCATGGCGCGGCAGATTGCACTCGGTTCCCGTTCGACGTTTCGGATCGATCGGCGTCTCCTGTCGCCAATTTGGCGTGATCTGCAGCTTTGATGGCGCCATTCGCCAGTGCCCAGGACCGCGAACCGGCCTAGATCTCCGACGACGACAGGAGATCACGACATGTTCGACAGAAACAAGAAGACCGCCCTGGTGACCGGCGCTTCGTCCGGCATGGGCAAGGCCATCGCCGAGCGCCTGATCGCGGACGGCTATCAGGTGTGGGTCGCCGCCCGCCGGCTCGACGAGATGGCCGATCTGGCTCGCCGCGGTGCCATCCCCCTGCGCATGGACATTTCCAAGGAGGACGACATCCGGGCGGCTGTCGACCGGATCCTCGCCGAGACCGGTGGCGTCGACGTGCTGGTGAACAATGCCGGCTTCGGCCTCTACGGTCCGCTCGAGGACGTCGGGATCGACGAGGCCCGCTACCAGTTCGAAGTCAACGTCTTCGGTCCGGCGCGCCTGACGCAGCTCCTGCTGCCGGCGATGCGGGCCAAGAAGGCCGGCACCATCGTCAACATCGGTTCTATGGGCGGCAAGATCTACTCCCTGCTCGGGTCGTGGTACCATGCCACGAAACATGCGCTCGAGGGCTGGTCCGACTGCTTGCGGCTGGAACTCGCGCCCTTCGGCATCCGTGTCGTGGTGGTCGAGCCGGGCCTGATCGAGACCGGGTTCGGCAGCGCGCTCCTCGCCGGCATCACCAAGCGGGCGGGCAGCGGCGCCTATGCCGACCTCGTGCGCGGCACGGTCGCCGCGACCGAAGGGGCCTACGGCAAGGGACGCGGAACGGCGCCGGAGGTCGTCGCCGAAGTGGTGTCGAAGGCGGTCGCTGCGAGCAAGCCGAAGACCCGCTACGCGGTCGGCAAATATGCCAAGCCGATGATCTTCATCCGCAAGTGGTTCGGCGATCGGACGTTCGATCGGTTGATCATGAGTCAGATGCGTTGAACCATCGACCTGGAGCCGGCGCCCCACCGGACACGCCATCCCGAGCCGGACCTCGCGATCGAGATCCGGTTCGACGCACGAGATCGAGGTCCCGACGATGCGACACGAACCCGCCGACCGCTGCAAGGTTCCGCCCGCCTTCTGGCGGACGATCGAGCACCTCGGGCTGCCGCCGGCCGCCGTGTTGCGACAGGCTCGCCTGCCCGGCACGCTCCACATCGGCGGACAGGCCCTCGTCACGACGGCGCAGTATTTCGCCATGTGGCGGGCGCTCGAAGAACTCTCCGGCGATCCGACCGTCGGCCTTCGCCTGATCGAGGCGGCGGACACGGCGGCCTATCCCCCGTCGGTGCTGATCGCCTTCCACGCGCGCGACTATCGCGACGGCCTGTCGCGCATCGCCCGGTTCAAGCGGCTGTGCTCGCCCGAGCAGCTCCATTTCGCCGAGACCGACGGTGGCTTCGCGATCACCACCGAATGGCTCTACACGACCGAGGGCGAACCGGGTATCGCCACCGACGTGGCCTTCGCCTCCTTCCTCGAACTCGGGCGTCGCGGCACCGGCCGGCATCTGACGCCGCTCCGCGTCGACTTCACCCGGCCCGATCCGAAGACCGGCGACCACGCCGCCTGGTTCGGCTGCGAGATCCGCTGGGGCGCCGCCCGGAACGCTCTGATCCTGAGGTCGGAGGATCTTGACCGCCCGTTCCCCGGCCACAATCCGGAACTGCTCGAGATCCTGACCCCGGCGCTCGCCACCGCCCTCGGCGAGCTCCAGGCGCGCAGTTCGATCGGCGAACAGGTGAAGGTGGTGCTGAAACGCAGCCTCGCCAGCGGCCGGCCGGAACTCGCCGACGTCGCCCGCGACCTGGGCCTCAGTGAGCGCACGCTGCAACGGCGGATCACCGAGGAGGGCAAAACCTTCCGCGATCTCCTCGTCGAGGCCCGCCAGGAACTCGGCCGTCGGCTCCTCGCCGATCCGGCGGCCGAAATGGAAGAAATCGCCTGCCTCCTCGGCTATCAGGACACAAGCTCGTTCTACCGCGCCTTCCGCGACTGGGAAGGCGTGACACCCAACCGTTGGCGAGAAATCAACACAGCATCGCCCTCACGCGGCGACCTCGATCCCGCGCTTCATTGAGGCGGCCGGCGTCGCTCGGCGTCGTCGGACCGTTGCTCTGGGGGCGTGTATCGCCGAGTGGTGCTTCTGCATTCAGCGCGGTGACGGCGGTCGACCCGAAGCGGACGTCTATCTCGTCCGATTGGAACGGCAACTATGCGCCCCAACTCAGTCATTCGCCGACTGGGCGCGCGACGCTAAGAGCTGCCGCTCGTTGATCGCGCATGGACGGTCCATACTGGCGAAAAGCTGACGGCGGAGAACTGACGCCAACTCCCCTTCTTGGGATCTTGCGAGGCTCTGCGTGATGACGTCTCGACATCGGCCAGCCTTACCCCCAGCTTATGGTCATGAAGCAAAAGCCGCTAAAGACTGAATTGCACCATTGGTGGCCGCGAACCCTTTCCGATCATTGGTCGGCGGCCGACGGTATGGTCTCGGTTATCCGACCGAATGGAACCATGCACCGCGCGCCGCCGGGCGCGTTCGGGGCAAGTACCAACGCCCATCATATCAAGACGGGCGGACATTGGGATTCGACCTTCGAACCGATCTTCAATGAGCCCGACAGCGAAATTGCCGCGTTCGTGCAATGGCTTGGAACACTTGAGACTTCGCTGGCGTCGCCCGATCAGCCGATGATCGAGCGGATCCTGCCGCAGCCGCTGCCCGATGAACGCGCGGCGCAAACCACCCGCGTTACCGCCTCGCTGCTCGCCCGTAGCCCAAGCATTCGCGCGTCGATCAAACAGACCACCGAATATTACCGGCGCCGCTTCGGCTTGGCCGATCCAATCGCGGACAAGACACTAATCGCGGCGAACCAGCGCGGGCTCTACGATGCCTATCGCAAGCGCATGATGCGCGGCCGCTGGGCGGTTCTCTTCAGCGACGAAAGGGAATTCATCGCAGGTGACGGCTTCCTGCACAATTTCCCCGCGTCGCGGGACGCGCTCAACGCCGGGCTCAAGCTGGTGCTGCCGATCCTGCCGACGGCAACGATCGTTTATATGTCGCCGATGCAATATCCGACCGAGCCGCGCCTCGTCACGCTGCGGCTCGGCGCTGAAGAAGTGGATCGGTTGAACGCAATCACGCAGGTCTATGCCAGCGAATTCCTCTTCTATCGCGACGAAAAGCCGGAGCTGAGCGACGCCTTCCAGTGCGGCGAGCATCGCCAGTTCCAATATCATGGCCACCACTGGCTCGATCCGCTGCTCGATAAGCTGTCGCAATATAATCGCTAGGGGAAGGACGGCGCCGCCGGCATCTCCAGCAGGCGTCCGTACAGTGAATCGCTCGAAGGCAATCGCTGGCTCGACCGTTTCGTGACCCGAGGCGACTAGCTCAGGGTCCGCAATTGCGGATACTCGTCCCCGGCACCGGCAGCTAGGCACGCGTCGCCTCGAAATGGCGAGGCGCCTAGGCAGCGGATTGGTCTGGGGCTGGGCCGCTATTAGTGGTCAGCTCTAGGTATGATGGAAAACTGGCTAGATCAAAATAGTTCGTCATTGCGAGTGTCCACTTCGCGCGCCACCGGTCTCGTGACCTACCAGTCAGCAATCGGCCCCATTTCAGTCGCCCAAGCACAGAACGCTCAGTTTCTGCTTTCGGCGCGTTGCAGCCATAGACGTTCGAAAGGCTCATCGAGTAACAAACAGCTGAAAGTGCGAACTATGCGATGCGTCCGGGACGCTTTCCCATTTCAACATAGAATCCACCCACCTATAACTTAGATTCGCATAATATATATTATGGAATTATTTTCGCCATTTGTAGGATCAATCGGTTCGCGCGACGATTCTTCCTTTATGATTCCGTTGTCGGGTGAGGATGCCCTGCCGCAACTGTTCGAACAATCCTTGCGGCAACATGCCGTAATCATAGGATCCGTTTGGGCGCGGCCTGAGATCGTAGCCCGGCCAGAGGAAGCGGTTCAGTTCATCGAAGCGAATCCAATGTCGCCCGTCGTCCAAGCCGAGGCTTCGGCAGACGGCAGCGGGTATTTCCAGCGAGGCGTCGACGTCATCGGGCGGCCGATGGGTGATCGGAGCCACGATGGTGCCGATGTGCCCGTCGGCATCGCGGGGCAAGGCCACGACGATCGCACAGGGCCGATCTTTGCTACCTTCAATCGCGCCGGCGTCTCGTTCGTGGCTCCATAGGAATGCGTAACGAATGACGAGACCAGGCCGAGGAGCGGGAATGGTCATTCCGGTGCGTGACCGTATTGCGCGGTCTCGATCGCGGCGATGGCCCCATCGTCGAGGTCACCGACCACCAGCACTTCGCGCTCTCGCCGCTTGAGCAACTCGTAATGGGCGAGCTCGTTTGCCGAGAGATAGGCGCCGATCACGCGACCATGGCTGGTGACGGCGATCACCTTGGCCGCAATCGCTTCGTCCTGATACTTGGCGAAGTTCCGGGAAAAGTCGGTCGCGCGAACCGTGATGGTGTCCGGCATGTCGGCCTCCATTTATTTTTGTAAAATACGTAATTTGCGAAAATTGTCAACGGGAGCGGAGCCAAAGCATGGAGGGTCGCCACGGATACGGCGATGTCGGTCATCGATCTGTCCGGAAGCGATCGACGCTCAGGGTCCAGACGTCTCGTCGTCACGAGCATAGGCATCGACCGCCCGTTCGAACTCGTGCAAGAGCTCATCAGACATGGTCGCGATCATCCCGGACGTACACGTCTCCGACCGTGTCACCAGCTTCTCGTCATCCTCTATGTTCAAGATCACCAGACGCGGCGAGTTGCGCCGGGTGATCGTCACCGGGTGCTGCAGGGCGTCGGCGATGATCACCCCGGATTTCCGGGACCGGCCGCTCGTCGAGCAGGATCCTTCGGACGTCGGCATGGCGGATCTCTCCATCTTTGATGGCCAGCATATACAGCATTGCGATGGATTTTCCGGAAGATGCCTCCACCATCGTGATCGGGACCGACCTCTTTCGTCGGATCACACCGACGGCGCCGTGGCGAATGCCCCGATGGCGGCAACTCGGCGGGAGAGCGGTCCAAATGGAAACCTGCCCTTCCGAACCGAGCGAAGTAGCCCTTTGCTAGACCCTCCGGCTTGGAAAGGCCGAAAGCCGACGGCGGCACCTGCCGGTACTTCGATAGAGGGTAACAGACAAATCAAGCCTCCGTGGACGAAAAAACGATATCCGCTTCCACGGCGAATGAACGATAGGTTGCTCGAAATCAACACCTTCCCTTATTGTCTGCATCGAGAAAACAACCAACTAAATAAATAGTCTGGGCACCACCGACCTCATGATAGAATTCCAGATTCAAGTGTCCGGACTCAACGAAATCTTCGGCAGGAGGCAGGATGGCGCGCCCTCTCTCGCGATTCTTGGCCAACAAAACATCAGGAATATCAGTTATAACAGATTTATATCCTTCTTTTTATCAGTATAATGGCGCGTTCACGTGCGTCACACCCATGGTTGCATGAGCATTATTTGCGTCCGTTATTGGACGTTTACAAATCTTTAAGTGAGCTAGATCAATTATTCAATATGCCGTTACTGGCATA
>JAAYVT010000094.1 GCA_012517025.1 Phyllobacteriaceae bacterium
CCACGTCGAGGAGCGGGTGAATACCGGCAAATCCGTTGATCCAATGGGTGAACGACGCGTCGAGCATGGGCGAGACGATCCTCTTCTTCCGCCCATCCGTGGCACGTGAGAATGAGGAAAAAATTAGACGCTTCAGAAAATCGAGACGGCGGCTCCCGTTACGCTTCGGCACAGGTTCCGCCGCGTCCTCGCGTCGATCTAAGCGTCGTCTAATTCGGCGGGCACAGGGTCCTCGGCGTCGGGACGCCGGATCGGCCGGCCTCCCTCCCTCACGAAAGGAACCCGCCCATGAAGACCGTCACCCTCGCCACCCTCTCCGCCGCCTGCCTCGCGCTCTCGCTCTCGGCCGCTGCTGCGGCGACGCCTGGTCATCGTCACGCCGCCGCGCCCACGACGGGCACGATCGTCGCTGCCGGCGACCACGCCGGCCCGACGGCTCCCCTCACCGACGCCGAACGTTACGTCATCGTCCACAACTCGAAGCACCACTGATCGGAGGACGGCCGAAAGGCGTCCGTCAGACCCGAACGCCGAAACCTGGGCACGGAGGATCGCTCGGCATCATGCGATCCATCCGTCCCCCGGCCAGAAGTTCCCATCCCCCGATGTCGGACTGTAGCCGACCACCTCGCCTCTCATCCGATGCGATCGGAGAACATATCAGCAACAATTGAGCCGAAAGGTGAGTTAAGCTCGTGTTTTTACAAGTGATTTCCCGGCAACAGAAGCGGCGGAACGATTTCGACCCATCTCTCCGGCCCCCTCACTCCCGAGGGCGCCGAGCATATGCTGGCCGACCTCGCGACCGAGCGCGTCGGCAAATCCGGCAGTCTCGCCGCTCGGCTGAGCCCGATCCTACGCACCAGCGTCGGTGACCTCGTCCGTTCGATGAACTGTTACTATTCGAACCTGATCGAGGGACAGGACACACATCCCATCGACATCGACCAAGCCTTGAGCGGGGCCTTATGGTCTCCGACGACCCCTGAGCGACCGTCCGGGCTCGGGTTTCCAATCGACGTGGTGGAGCGTTGGTTTCCCGAGCTCTATCCTGGTCTGTGAACGACCGTCGCCACGACGATGGAGACCACCAGTGTCCCGTGCCGATGAATTAGCCCGCATTCGGATCGTGCTTCTCGACGTCACGCCGCAGATCTGGCGAACGATCGAGGTTCCCTCGACCGCCAGCCTGCGTGGCCTGCACGACGCGATCCAGGCCGTCGTCCCCTTCGACAATCGTCATCTCTTCCTGTTCGAGATCGGCGACCGCCGCTATGGCATCCCCGACCGAGAGTGGGGTGACGACACGCGGGACGCCAAGAACATCAGGATCGGAGCTTTGATCGACCGAGGAGTGACCGAGCTCACCTACACTTACGACTTCGGGGACGATTGGCGGTTTCACCTCACGATAGAGGAGGTTCTGCCAGTCGTCGAGGGAGAGAGTTACCCCCGTCTCGTCGGTAGCGCTCGACGAGGACCGCCGGAAGATGTCGGTGGGCTTCCCGGTTTCGAAGAGTTCCTCTCCGTCATGCGGGATCCGACTCACGAGCGCCATGCCGAGCTGTCCCGCTGGTACGGCCGCTCCTTCGATCCCGAAGAGGTCGATCACCCGGAGATCACCGTTCGCCTGGGCAAACTCGTCCGGCGTCGCGAGATCGGCAAGGCATCCCACGCGAAGAACCGCAACAAGGAAACCACACCACGAGTCCCCTGACCGTGTGAACCGTGATTTCTCTGCCAGGCCGACGATCGAAACCTCCCATCGAAGCTGCCGGGCCCTCACGCCCTCGCCTTTTCGCGCTTCCTACTGCCGATCAGCGCCATCAGCATCGGGCCGAGGCTGAAGCCGCCCTCTTCCGCTTTGCGCGTCAGACTGCGCAGATAGCCGCCGGCCGACGCGATCATCGCGTGGCGTTGCAGGATCGCCGCGACGACGACCGCCGCCTGAACCTCGCCGAGGATCGCCCTCGCCTCTTCCCAAGCGCTCGGCGAAATCCCGAGCATCGGTCGCACCACGGCCGCGGTGGTGAGGAAGTCGCGCCAATTGGAGATGCCCTCTCGGGCATAGTCGATGATGTCGGGACAGGCCTGGAGCGCCATCCCCAAGGGGAAGGCGCCATCCGCGAGCTTGGGCGCTCGTTGTTTGGTCTCTGCCCTCGCCGCCCTCACTTCTCGGAAGCGAGGTTCAAGTTCAGTAGAGGAGGGTGGATTTGAATTCTGTATGTGACGCTCAATTTGAGACTCATCGGCGCTCGCATTTTCGTCTTTTCCATGCGTTTCCAACAGCATGAACACATCGTCGGCAAGCGTCGAGAGATCCTCGGCGACCCCTTCGAGCTCGGTGAGCCCCGCATTGCGCGGAATGCCCTCGACGATCGAACGGAAATGAGCGCGGACCTCGCTCCAATCGGCCGGCCCCCTGCCCTCTCGGCAGGTCGCAACCCCCTCCTCGAGGCCGGTGGCGATCATCTTGGCGATGTCGCGGCGGCAGATGGTGATGCGCTCGCGCGCCAGTCTGAGCGCCCGATCGGCGGCGCGAACGTCTTCGGCGAGGCTTTCGATCTCCTCGGCGCGGGCGACGAGCGGCGTCAGATCGAAGCCGAAGGCCTGATCGATCTCGCCCCCCTCCCCTTTGCGGGCGTAGCGTTTGCCGTTGGGACTGTCACGACGCACGACGAGGCCGGCGTCGACCAGGCCGGCGATGTGGCGGCGCAGCGTCGCCGGCGCCATGCCGTGGGCCCGAAGCGCCAGCTGCCGGTTCGATGGCCACACAACCAGCTTGTCGCCCGACAGCGTCGTCTCGGGATGAAAGCTCAGGAGCGCGTCGAGCACCGCCAGTGCCCGCTCGGAGACTCCGAGCTTGGCTTTGGCAGTGCAGATCGAACGGAAGACCTCCCACTTGTGGACGACCTTCTCGGGGGCTCGCGCCTCTGCCTTGGACTGCGCCGCCACATGGGCGAGCGCCAGCGATCGCGCGCCGAACGGCGTGCGGGACTGATAGGGCTGCATGGGTCTCTGCCTTCGTTCGGGCAAAGAAAACCTGCGCGCCGAAACGGCGTGGAAAACGCTTGACGGTGATTCGCGGAGGTGCGATTCTCAAGCTTGCTAGGACTTTGAGAGAGGCTTCCGCGACGGCGACGTTTCGGTGGCCTTTTTCTTTTGCCTGTTAATCTCCGTTGGAATTGAGGTGGCTTGCGCTCTCGAACTCCTGATACAGGCGTTCGAGATTCTGCTCGAGAAAATCGCCGAAGGCTCGGGCGTTGTCGGCCCGGAGCGTCAACGAGAATCCTCTCGAATCTGTGCGAATTTTCGCTTTGGGACCTCCATTCGGATGCCAGTTGCGAACAACCGGCGCCGTCGACGCGGCTTTGGTCGCGACCGGAGCCGCCGACTTCTCCAGCAGCTGAAACCGCCCGTCCCCATCCGCGGACACGTACCGGTCTTCGTTGACCAACTGCTCGGCCGCCGACCGAAACGAGAGATCATCCATCCGCGCGGCCAACTCGTGCCACCGATCTCGGCCGACACCGTGCGCGTTTCTCAATGTATCGAGGACGGTCGGGGGAATTCGCGCACTGAGGGACAACATCTTCGAAACGGTCGTCTTGTCGGCATTGAGTGCCGCCATGATCGTTTCTCGATCGAAGCCTCGCACCTCCATGCTCCGCGCAAACAACGCTCGTTCGATGAAGGACAGATCGGCCCGAGCCGCATTTTCCTGTCCTTGGGCGACGACATGATCGCGATCACTCAGCACCTTGACGACCGCGCGCACCGGGCGTCCGAGCTGAGCGGCTACGCGAAGGCGGCGGTGTCCAAAGGCGATTTGATACATCCCCGCCTTCTCGGGGTGAGGCCTGACGAGAATCGGAGAGTCTTGCCCACGCGCGCGGATCGCTTCCAACAAGGCGTAGAACTCATCGTCGTCCTGACGGACGCGATCGGAAATGAACGATGCCTCGACGATCGAAGGATCGAGTTCGACGATCACTTCCCCTTCGACGAGCCTCTTCTCAATCTCGCTGGCGGCGGCGGCCTTTGCTGCCAACGCATCGATCGTTCGCGTGACGGCTCCGAGCGCTCCCTTGTGGCGGAGGTGTCCTTCGGCAGGCGAGGGGGACTCGACACCGCTCGCTTCGTCGGTCAAAAGCGCCTTCTTCGCGTCGCCCATGACCCCCGCCAAGATATTCTTGCGTGCCAAGGCTCACCCCTCCCACGTCCACATCGAGAGTTTACCGCGGTAAACTCTCGGCCCCACCCGTCTGGATGAGACCCTTCGCGTTACGGAGTTTACTGCGGTAAACCGTGCCCGATCGCTCATCCTCGCCCCCAAGCCGCATGAATGAGATCGACGATCTCGCCGTTGACCGCCTCCATCGCCTCCATCGCTCGATCGTAGGTGCTACGGGTGAAGGAGCTCCGATCGACCTCGTAGAGTGTCTGGTTCGTCATCGCGGCGTCGGAGATCGCTACGCTGCGGACCATCGGATTGGTCAGGACGAGGTTTTTGAAAAGAGATCGCATGAAGGCGACCATCTGAGTTTGAGGCCCATCCTGAGGGTCATAGCGAGTGATCAAGTAACGGAGCCAATCGAGATTCATGTTCCCGCCGGCCTCTTTCAGAGTGCTCAGCACCTCCCCCATCATCTGCAGAAACTGGCACATCGACATCACGTCGAGCATCTGCGGATGCACCGTGATGAGGACCGCGGTTGCCCCGCAAATCGCGCTCATCGTCAGGAACCCGAGCTGCGGCGGACAATCGATGACGACCACATCGTACTGATCGGCCACCGACACCAACGCATCATCCAGTCGGGCGAAAAAAATCCGGCCATATTCTTCGGACCGCCCTTGAGCGAGCACCCTGGGCGTATCGTGCTCGAACTCCATCAGCTCGAGATTTCCAGGCACGAGATCCAGGTTCGGGAAATTCGTCTTCCGAATGATCTCCTGCAGAGGCCGCCGCTCGTCGTCGTATCGAATGGCGCCGAAGAGCGTTTCGTTTTCACCGACGTCGAACTCGGGTTGGACACCATGGATCGCCGACAGCGAAGCCTGCGGATCGAGATCGACTGCCAGGACACGGTGACCAGTCAGCGCCAAATGCTGAGAAAGGTGTGCCGCTGTCGTCGTCTTTCCCGACCCACCTTTGAAATTGACGACGGCAATGATCTGAAGATGCTCTCCAGCCCGCCGATGAGGCACGTAGCGCGTCCCAGTCCGTGCGTTCTGTTCGAGAAACCGGCGCATTTCTTCGATCTGCGCCGCCGTATAGGAACGGCGCCCGGAGGGAGTGACCTGCGGCTGAGGTCCCTTGCCTTCGAGCGAGAGATTACGAAGGTAGCCGCTGGTCACGCCGAGAAACTTGGCGGCTTCGCCGAGTTGGAACTCCCGTAGGCCCTTTTGAGCCGTCGGGGGAAACATCTCGACGCGATGTCGTTTGAGCCGTTCGGACAGCTCTTCCGCTTGTTCGATGATGAGCCGATCGACGGCGTCGATTGCCATGTTTCCCACCACGCCCAGGTTCAACAAGTTTGTCAAAATGCGATTTCGACCGCCAACGGCAGATCTAATCGCACTTAGACGCCGATTCTTGACCTCTGGCAAGAAAATTAGGGTAAACAAAATCTTAACGGCCCGCGCGTACAACACCAGATGTGGATTGCCTTCCGCACGAACCGAACGGTCCGTCGAACTGTCGCACCCACCCAATTGCCCCCGAAAACTGCTATCCCTTGCCCAGAGCGCTCTTTCACCCGCAGATACCTTCGTCCCGAACCAACGCCGCCGCGAGCCCACGGCCCCATGCCCGACACCCCGCACCGCATCACTGACGCCGACCGCGCCGTCGCGGCTCGCCTCCGGCACCATCGCCAAGCGCGCCAACTCACTCAAAGGGATCTCGCTGCACTCACGGGCGATACCGAGCGGGCCATCTCGTTCTACGAGCGGGCGACGACACGCGTCTCGGCGCGCAAGCTGGTCGACCTCGCCCGGGCTCTGGAGATCCCGATCTCTTGGCTCTGCGCCGACGTCGACGACGAGGCATTCGTCATCCTCGATCCAGCGGCCGACGACGAGGAGGCAACCCTTCGGCGCTTCCTCGAAACCCCCGAGGGGTGGGAGCTCAACCGAGCCTTCAACCGCATTGCGAGTTCGGCCAAGCGAGCACTGATCCTCCAACTGGTGGAAGGCCTCGCCGACGAGCAGGGCGACTGAGCGGTAGCCGACGGTCA
>JAAYVT010000007.1 GCA_012517025.1 Phyllobacteriaceae bacterium
ACCGGTGCCGGGAGGGCCGACCAGCAGCACGCCGCGCGGGATGCGACCGCCGAGACGCTGGAACTTCTGCGGGTCGCGCAGGAATTCGACGATCTCCTGGAGGTCTTCCTTGGCCTCGTCGATGCCGGCGACGTCCTCGAAGGTGACGCGGCCGTGCGCCTCGGTGAGGAGCTTGGCCTTCGACTTGCCGAAGCCCATCGCCTTGCCGCCGGCGCCGCCCTGCATCTGGCGCATCACGAACAACCAGATGCCGATGATGACGATCATCGGCATCCACGAGATCAGCGCGCCGATCAGCGAGAAGTTCTCGCCCGCCGGCCGCGCCACGATCGCCACGTCCTTCTTGCGCAGCTCCTCGACCACGTTGGCGCCGGGCGGCGCGTAGGTCTGGAAGGTGCCCTGCGCCTTGTAGGCGCCGGTGATCTGCTGGTCGGTGATGGTGACCTGCTTGACCTTGCCGCCCTCGACGTCGTCGAGGAACTGCGAGAACGCGATCTCGTTCGATCCGCCGCCGCGTCCCGGATTCTGGAAGAGCTGGAAGAGCGCGATCACCAAGAGACCGACGATCACCCAGATGGCGAAATTCCTGAGATTGGCGTTCATCGAAGATCCTGTTCCCGCGCCGGCGTGTCTCGCCGGCGCCGTCCGACCCGTGTTCGTCGAGGTGAAGATAGGTCTCGCCCCCTCGAATGCCAAGACGACGACCCGACGTGGGCACGATGCTATGACGAATTCGTTATCGCTTCCCCCCGCGCGGCGCGAAGGGTGCGACGACAAGTCCCGCGTCGCGCCCGGTTTCCGGAGCGTCGAGACCGGGGCAACCGAGGTACTCGCCCCCCTCGCCGAAGATCGCCGGAAGCCCCTCGAGCAGCGCCGCGCTCGGCGCCGGGCGACCGAGGAGCTCCGGCGCGAGGCAGCCTCGGCCGGTGAGCGCCCGCCGTCCCGCTGCGCCGAGCGGCGCCACGATCAGCGTTTCCGTCGAGCTCGGCGTCGAGACGAAATCCCGCCCGCCGAACTTGAATCTCTCGCCCGGCGCCAGCCGCCGCGACGCCGTCCGCCCAGCCTCCGGCGCGAACCAGATCCAGCCGCGCCGCCGCTAGATCCGCACCCCGCCGAGGGTGCGCACCACCGCCGTCGTCCCCGCCGCCGTCAGTTCGGCATCGATCGCCTCGAGCCCGGCGAGGCGCGGCCCATAGGCCTCGCCGCCGAGATCGGCGATCGCCCGCGCCGCCGCCCGGAGCCGAATCTCTTCCGCCGACGCCGCGTAGTCCTCGACCGCGATGCGAAGGAACCCGGCCGGATGGACGAAGGCGCGCGACAGCAGCGCGTCGACCTCGCGCTCCAGCGCCGCCGCCGCCCGCCCCATCGCCGCCGCGGTGGCGACCAGCCGGTCGCGATCGAGCCCGAGCTCGGCGAGCATCGGCATCGCCGCGCGGAACCGCGCCCGCTCGAAACGCGGATCGCGGTTGGAGGGATCCTCGATCCAGGTCGCCCCGCGCGCCGAAAGCGTCGCCACGAGCCGCGCCTTCGGCCAATCGAGGAACGGCCTGAGCACCAGCACCTCGC
>JAAYVT010000095.1 GCA_012517025.1 Phyllobacteriaceae bacterium
GACCCAAGGTGAGGTCATGTCGAATTTCAGTCGGTGAAGGATCGAGGAAGTCGTCGCGCCTCTCGTCGCGCCGTCGAGACCGCGATCGCCGAAGATCCGGCGGCGGGGGAGGGCACGCGAAAACTCGGTTCGCCCGTCCGCGGAACGTCCGAATCATTCCACGTACGCCGTCGCGGCGGCGGCGGCGTGGTGAAGGAAAATTTGCACTGCAGCAGAAATTTTGCTTGATTTTTTGCAGTGCGTCATTAAATTGAAACGCGTGCTCGGTGCCTCGCGGCGCCGATCACTGCCCTCCTTGGGCGTTTCCTCCCTAAGACTTCAGGCCGCCGTGGGCGGCCTTTTTTTTGGCGATGCGGCGGAGCTGCAAGCGCGCGGCGGTCGAGCCGCGGGGTCAGGCGCGCGGCAGTTTCATCGGCCGACCGTCGGGCCCCTTGAGCGGGAACATGCCGGCCTGGAAGGCGGTGGCCATGTGGCCGGCCTTGGTGATCGCCTGATCGGCGAGATCTTCCGGCAGCTCCTCGTGCGCGGTCTCCGAGAACAGCTCCATCCAGCGATCGAAGTGATCGGGCTCGATGTCGAGCTTCCAATGCGGCGGGAAAGGGCGGCCCTGGTAGCGCTCGGTGCCGAGGAGCTGGCGCGACCAGAAGTCGACGATCACTCCGATGTGTTCGTCGAATTCGGGAATGGCGCGAAACACCGGACCGAGGAGAGCGTCGAGGTCGCCCTTGGCGTAGAACCGGCGCACCAGTCGCTCGATCGCGGTCTCCATGGTTTCGTCGCCGCGTTCCATCGTTCGCCGTGCCTCCTTCGACGTTTCGCTGATGTGCGGCCGGAGAATGTTCGGAAGCAATCCGGTAAAAACCTCATTTTTCGCGATTCCGACGTCGAGACGCGGTCGTCGTCGGTCGGATCGCGTGTCGCACACCCGACAGAAATCCGACAAGCGGCCGTGTCGGTAAAACCCCATAGAACGGAAAAGACGGCGAAAACCGCCGAAATTCGAGCTTGGCACGCCGCTTGCGGTCTCCCCCTCGAACCATGCCGAGGGGAGTGGTCGCGATGAACCAGCCGATGATTTCCTTGGAGAGCCTGCTGACGCCGATCGACGTCGAGGCCCTCGAGAAGACCGCCTCGTCGGGCGGATGCTCGTCCTCCTCCTGCGGCTCGTCCGCCAAGCCGGAGGACATGGACGAAGCCACCTGGGACCGCATCAAGGACCATCCGTGCTACTCGGAAGAGGCGCACCACTATTTCGCCCGCATGCACGTCGCGGTGGCGCCGGCCTGCAACATCCAGTGCAACTACTGCAACCGCAAGTATGATTGCGCCAACGAGAGCCGCCCCGGCGTCGTCTCCGAGAAGCTGACCCCCGATCAGGCGATGCGCAAGGTGGTGACGGTCGCCAACGAGGTGCCGCAGCTCTCCGTGCTCGGCATCGCCGGCCCCGGCGACGCCTGCTACGACTGGAAGAAGACCAAGGAGACCTTCGCGCAGATCTCCGCGGAAATCCCCGACATCAAGCTGTGCATCTCGACCAACGGTCTGGCGCTGCCCGACCACGTCGACGAGCTCGCCCAGATGAACGTCGATCACGTCACCATCACCATCAACATGGTCGATCCCGAGATCGGTGCGAAGATCTATCCCTGGATCTACTACAACAAGCGTCGCTACGAAGGCGTCGAGGCGGCCAAGATCCTGCACGAGCGCCAGATGCTCGGGCTGGAGATGCTGACCGCCCGCGGTATCCTCACCAAGATCAACTCGGTGATGATCCCCGGCGTCAACGACGAGCACCTGCTCGAGGTGAACAAGTGGGTGAAGGAGCGCGGCGCGTTCCTGCACAACGTGATGCCGTTGATCTCCGATCCGGCGCACGGCACTCATTACGGTCTCACCGGCCAGCGCGGGCCGACCGCGATGGAGCTGAAGGCCCTGCAGGACAAGCTCGACGGCGGCGCCAAGCTGATGCGTCATTGCCGCCAGTGCCGCGCCGACGCCGTCGGCCTGCTCGGCGAGGACCGTGGTCAGGAATTCACCCTCGACCAGCTCCCCGACACCGTCACCTACGATCCGGCCAAGCGCGAGGCTTATCGCGAGGTCGTCGCCAAGGAGCGCGGCGATCACGTCGCGGCCAAGCAGGCGGCGGTCGCCGAGGTCAAGGACGTGGCGGTCGACGCCAAGCTCTTGGTGGCGGTCGCCACCCAGGGCGGCGGGCGCGTCAACCAGCACTTCGGCCACGCCAAAGAGTTCCAGGTCTACGAGGCCGGTCCGAAGGGCATCGTCTTCGTCGGTCACCGCAAGGTCGAGGCCCAGTACTGCGAAGGCGGCTGGGGCGAGGACGCGACGCTCGACACGGTGATCGCCGCTCTCGACGGCGTCGAGGTGGTGCTCTGCTCGAAGATCGGCGACTGCCCCAAGGACATGCTGACGGCGGCCGGCATCCGCGCCACCGACGATTATGCCTTCGACTACATCGAGACCGCGATCGGCGCGCTCTACGCCGCCGAGTTCGGCTCGGAGGTCTCCGCGGCCGTCGCCTGACGGCCGCCCGGCGATCCCGGCTTTCGGGGTCGCCTCCCTTCGTGGGTGTCGACGGAAGTTGGGCCGTCGCTCGCTCGCGTTTCACCGGCGGACATCCGCCGTTCGGCCCCACCGGCGGCCTGCCGCCGATCACCCGACTTCAGGAGCAAGTCCCATGGCCTTCAAGATCATCGCTTCTCAGTGCACCTCCTGCGGCGCCTGTGAGTTCGAGTGCCCCTCCGCCGCGATCCGGATGAAGGGCGAGACCTACATCATCGATCCGGCCAAGTGCACCGAGTGCGACGGCATGGACACCCAGCAGTGCGCCGCCGTCTGCCCGGTGCCGAAGACCTGCATCAAGGCCTGACGCGACGCCGACCGGACCGGCGGGGAGGGAGCGCCGATCATGGCCGAGACGATCGAGACCAACCTGCGCATCGAGCC
>JAAYVT010000008.1 GCA_012517025.1 Phyllobacteriaceae bacterium
CCACCTGACCGGCGTTCTTCATCAGATATTCGAGCAGACGGAACTCGCGCGGCTGCAGCACGATCTCCTCGCCGGCACGGGTCACGCTGTGGGAGAGCCGATCGAGCACCAGATCGCCGACCCGGTAGCTCGTCTCCACTTCGCCGGGGCGGCGGCGGCGGGCCAGGGCCTCGACGCGGGCGAGCAACTCGGAGACGGCGTAGGGCTTGGCGAGATAGTCGTCGCCGCCGGCCTTGAGACCGTCGACGCGGTCGTCGACCTGCCCGAGCGCCGAGAGCACCAGCACCGGGGTCTCGTCGCCGCGGCCGCGCATCTCCTGGATGATCGACAGGCCGTCGCGCTTCGGCAGCATGCGGTCCATCACCACCACGTCGAACGTGCCGGTCGACACCGCATGAGCGCCGTCCTCGCCGTCGGCGGCGTGCTCGACGGCGTGACCGGCCTCGCGCAGGGCCTTCACCAGATAGTTCGCGGCTTCGCGGTCGTCTTCGACGATGAGGATTCGCATGGGCGCACTCTAGTGCGGTTTCCGACTCGATTGCATCCGTTCGAAATCCGCACTCGCTTCGCGGGGGAACGAGCTTCCGAAAGAGGCGGGCCGGCGGCGGAGACGAGGGGGGCACCTCTCTCCGCCGCCGACCGAACTCCACCGGCGCGAGCCGTCTCTGGGGGGGATCTTCACGTCCGCCCCGGTGGAGGGGGCGTTCAGGAGGCGGAGAGCGGCAGCGGCACGAAACGCATGCCGTCCTGCGACTTCAGCCGCAGCAGCACCGCCTTGCGACCGTCGGCCTTGGCGGCGCGGATGGCGCCGGTGACGTCGGCGACCGTGGCGACCGACTTGCCCTGCACCTCGAGCACCACGTCGCCGACCTTGACGCCGCGCTGGGCGGCGATGCCGGTCGGGTCGATGTCGGTGACGGTCAGACCCTTGCCGTCGGAGCCGGTCGCCGGCGCCAGCGCCAGACCGAAGTCGTCGAGCGAGGTCGCTGCGGTTCCGGCGCCGTCGTCGGCGGCGGACGCCGCCGTCGTCAGGTTCTGCGGCATGCGGCCGAGCTCGACCGAGACCGTCTGATCCTTGCCGTTGCGGACCACGCCGAGGTTCACCTTGGTGCCGGGTTCGTAGCCGGCGACGAGGCGGGCGAGATCGCGGCTGTCCTTCACCTTGCGGCCGTCGACGGTGAGGATGGCGTCGCCGACCTGGAGACCGGCCTTGGCGGCCGGAGTGCCGGACTGGATCTGCGCCACCAACGCGCCGCTCGCCTCCTTGAGGCCGAGGCCGTCGGCGATGTCGCGGCCGATCGGCTGGATCGACACGCCGAGCCAGCCGCGCACCACTTCGCCGCCGTTCTCGAGCTGGTGGATCACCTTCTGCACGGTGGCCGCGGGAATCGCGAAGCCGATGCCGACCGAGCCGCCGGAGGGCGAATAGATCGCGGTGTTCATACCGACCACGGTGCCGGCGAGGTCGAAGGTCGGGCCGCCGGAGTTGCCCTTGTTGATCGGCGCGTCGATCTGCAGGAAGTCGTCGTAGGGACCGGCGCCGATCTCACGGCCGCGGGCCGAGACGATGCCGGCGGTGACGGAGCCGCCGAGGCCGAAGGGGTTGCCGACCGCCAGCACCCAGTCGCCCGGGCGGACGTCGGCGGTCGAGAAGGCGACCGTCGGGAAGTCCTTCTTGCCGCCCTGGACCTGGAGCAGCGCGACGTCGGTCTTCTCGTCGGAGCCGACCACCTTGGCGTCGTATTCGGTGCCGTCCTCGGTGACGACGGAGACGCCGGTCGCGCCCTTCACGACGTGGAAGTTGGTGACCACCTTGCCGTCGGGGGAGATGATGAAGCCGGAGCCCTGCGCGACGACGCGGTCGGCACCGCCGCCGGGGCCGTGGCGCCAATTGTGGCGCGGACCCTGACCCTGGCCGCGCGGGCCGGGGCCGCCCGGGCCCATGCCGGGAGGGCCGCCCCATTCACGGAACCAACGGTCGAACGGCGTGCCCTCGGGCAGGTCGGGGAAGGTCTCGGAGAAGGTCTCGCGCACCGGCGCCGCGCCATTGACGCGGATCGAGACGACCGCCGGGCGGACGCGATCGACCACCGGGGCGAAGGAGAAGGCGCGCAGATCGGGGGCGGCGACCGGCGCCTCGGCGCGGGCCGACGGCGTCCCGCCGAGGATCTGGACGCCGGTCAGGAAACCGACCACGGCGAGCGACACGCCGCCGGCGAGCAACGTCTTGCGGCGACGGTCGCGATCGGAGGAGGAGGGGGTCTTCTTCTGGAGAGGGTTCATCGGGGCTACCCATCGAGTTCGAAGCGCATTTCGGAGACGGCCGGGGGACGCCGTCGACGCTCGAAAAGATGGGGCCCGTCGCCTTACGGAGCGATGTCGAACGGATTAAAGATCGGTAATCTCACGCATTCGAGAAGGCCGCGCCGACGCCGTCACGACCGCTCCTTCGGCTCGGCGCCGAGGAGTTCGGCCAGCCGCGCCTTCTCCGCTTCGCTGAGCGGCGCCTACAGCGCCGGCCGGGCGCCGCGCCGACGCACCGTGCGCCAGGCGCCGATGGCGCCGAGGCCGAGCACCACGAAGGGGGCGAGCCAGAGGATCAGCGTCTGCGTCTCGAAGCGTGGCCGCAACAGCACGAACTCGCCGTAGCGCGCCACCAGCCAGTCTTTCACCTGACCGTCGTCGTCGCCGGCCTTCAGGCGCTCGCGCACCAGGATGCGCAGGTCCTTGGCCAACGGCGCGTCGCTGTCGTCGATCGACTGGTTCTGACAGACGAGGCAGCGCAGCTCGCCGGAAATCTCGCGGGCGCGGGCCTCGAGTTTCGGATCGGCGAGCATCTCGTCGGGCTGCACCGCCCGGGCGGTGGAGGCGATCGGGAGCGGTGCCAGCAGGGCGGCAGCGAGGGCGAGAGGACGCAGGTACGAGCGGACGGTCACGACGGCTCTCCTCACTCGGCGGCGATCGGCAGCGCCATCGCGGCGGCCTTGCGGCGGGTCGGGGCGCCGATCCGCAGACGGCGATCGGTCAGCGACACGGCACCACCGAGCGCCATGACGAGGCAGCCGAGCCAGATCAGCAGCACCATCGGTTTCCAATAGATGCGCATCGCGGCGCCGCCGCCCTGCGGTTCGCCCATCGCCAGATAGAGCTGCGAGAAGCCGTCGAAGGTGGCGATCGCGGTCTCGGTGGTGGGCATGCGGCGGGTGCGATAGGTACGCTTGGCCGGCTCCAGCACTCGGACGACGCGGCCGTCCTCACGCACTTCGAAGCGCGCCACGGTGGCGTCGAAATTCGGGCCGGAGACCGACTTCTCGTCGACGAAGGTGACGTCGAAGCGCGCCACGTGCAGCGTTTCGCCGGGCTTCATGACGAGCACGTGCTCGGTCTTCCAGGCACTCTCGGCGACGATGCCGAAGACCAGGATGCCGAGGCCGAGATGGCCGAGGGTGGTGCCCCAGGCCGAGCGCGGCAGGCCGACGGCGCGGCGCAGCGCCCCTTTCGGCTGGGCGAAGAGCTTGACGCGGAAGGCGAGTTCGGAGAGCGCGCCGAGCGACAGCCACAGCCCGAGGCCGACGCCGAGCGGCGCCAGCACCGGCCCACCGCGGGTGAACCACCACGTCGCCATGATGCCGACGATCGCCACCGCGAAGGCCACCGCCAGCCGTTCGGCGACGGCGGCGAGGTCGCCGCGCTTCCAGGCGAGGAAGGGACCGATCGGCACGGCGAGCAACAGCGGTACCATCAGCGGCCCGAAGGTCATGTGGAAGAACGGCGCGCCGACCGAGATCTTGCCGCCGGTGGTCGCCTCGAGCAGCAGCGGATAGAGCGTGCCGAAGAACACCGCGGCGCAGGCGGCGGTCAGGAACAGGTTGTTGAAGACCAACGCCCCCTCGCGGCTGATCGGGGCGAAAAGCCCGCCCTTGCCGAGGGTGCCGGCGCGGGCGGCGAAGATCGTCAGCGAGCCGCCGACGAACACCACCAGAATGCCGAGGATGAAGACGCCGCGCGCCGGATCGGTGGCGAAGGCATGCACCGAGGTCAGGACGCCGGAGCGCACCAGGAAGGTGCCGAGCAACGACAGCGAGAAGGTCAAGATGGCGAGCAGGATCGTCCAGACCTTCAGCGCGTCGCGTTTCTCCATCACGATCGCGGAGTGGAGCAGCGCGGTGCCGGCGAGCCAGGGCATCAGCGAGGCGTTCTCGACCGGATCCCAGAACCACCAACCGCCCCAGCCGAGCTCGTAATAAGCCCAGTAGGAGCCCATGGCGATGCCCAGCGTCAGGAACACCCAGGCGGCGAGCGTCCACGGACGCACCCAGCGCGCCCAGGCGGCGTCGATGCGGCCTTCGATCAGCGCCGCGACGGCGAAGGAGAAGGCGATCGAGAAGCCGACGTAGCCGAGGTAGAGCAGCGGCGGATGGATCGCGAGGCCGGGATCCTGGAGGATCGGGTTGAGGTCGCGGCCCTCCATCGGCGCCTGCGCCAGACGGGCGAAGGGGTTCGAGGTCAGGAGCACGAAGAGGTAGAAGGCGGTCGCCACCCAGGCCTGGACGCCGAGCACGGCGGCATAGAGGCTGCGCGGCAGATTGCGGCCGAACCACGCCACCATCGCGCCGAACAGGGCGAGGATCGACACCCACAACAGCATCGAGCCCTCGTGGTTCCCCCACACGCCGGAGATCTTGTAGATCATCGGCTTCTGTGAGTGGGAGTTCTCGAAGACGTTGACGACCGAGAAGTCGGAGACGACGTGCGCCCAGGTGAGCGCGGCGAAGGCGATCGCGACGAACAGGAACTGCCCCCAGGCGACCGGCCCGGCCACCGCCATCAGGCGGACGTCGCCGGTCTTGGTGCCCCAGATCGGCACGATCGACTGCACGAGCGCCAGCGCCAGCGCCAAGACCAGCGCGTAGTGTCCGATTTCGACGATCATCCCGTCCCCTCCCTCGCGATCGCGCCCGCGACCTCAGTTGGTCTTCGCGGTGCCCTGGCCGCTGGTCTCCTGCCAATGGCCGCTCTTCTTCAGCGCGTCGGCCACCTCCTTCGGCATGTATTTCTCGTCGTGCTTGGCGAGCACGCTGTCGGCGACGAAGACGCCGTCCGGACCGAGGCGACCTTCCGCCACAGTGCCCTGCCCTTCGCGGAAGAGGTCGGGCAGGATGCCGGTGTAGGTCACCGCGACCGAGTTCGCCCCGTCGGTGACGCGGAAATGCACGGTCGCGTTGTCACGTCCGACCGAGCCCGCCTCGACCAAGCCGCCGAGACGCAGGCGCGAGCCGGGTTTGGCATGACCGGTGGCGAGGTCGCTCGGCGAAGTGAAGAAGGTGATCTCGTCGTTGAGGGCGAAGAGCACCAGACCGACGGCGGCGGCGAGCACCAGCCCGGCCAGTCCGATCACCGTCAATCGCTTCTGTTTGCGCGTCATTCTCCGCCCCTCCCGGCGTCTCGTGTCACTTTTCGGCGGCGAGCGCATCGAGACGCGCGGCGGCGGCCGGATCGGCGGCGAGCGCGGTGCGCGCCCGGGCGATCGCGGCGGTCGCATCGTCGCCGCGACCCATCACCCGTAAGGCGCGAATCAGCCGTTCCCATTCCTCGATCGTGCCGCCCGAGGTCTTCAGCCGCTCGTCGAGGCGGGCGACCATGCCGGCGATCATCTGCGAGCGATCGCCGGCCGACATCGCGCCGGCGGCCTGCATCTGCTCCGCGGTCGGCCCCGGCGCGGCGGCGAGCGGCGTGTCGGTCGCGGCGGGGGCCGGCATCGGCTCGCCGCGGGCGACGGCTTCCGCCTTGGCCAATTCCTCGCGCACGACCGGCATCCACGGATCGGCGTCGGTGCCGGAGGCGGCGATCGCCTTCCAGGCGTCGACCGATTCGGCGAGCTTGCCGTCCTGACCGAGCGCGGCGGCGAGATACATGCGCGCCAACACCGACTTCGGCTCTGCCGCGAGGGCGTCGCGGAAAGCGGCCTGCGCATCGGCGCCGATCTTGCCCTCGGCGCCGGCGACCAACGCCTCGCCGAGGCCGATCTGGCGACGTTCGGTCGAGCCGGCGAGACGAATCGTCGTTTTCCAGGCACGGACCGCGTCGTCGGCGCGGCCGAGCCGCATGTAGACCGGCGCGATCACTTCCCAGCCGCGAGCGTCTTCGGGGTTCTGCGCCAGATGCGCCTCGACGCGGGCGACCAGCCCCTCGATCGAGCGATCGCCCGAGCCGGCGGCGAGGCGCGCGGTGAGCGGGGCGTCCGGCATCTCGGGGCGACCGAGTTTCAGATAGCCGCCGACCGCCAGCACCGGCACCAGCACCACCACCAGCACGGCGACGACGCGGGAGCGCTCGAAGGAGGGGATCCGACCGGCTTCTTCACCGTCGCGGCGGGCGGCGCGCAGCAGCCGCCGCGAGATCTCGGCGCGGGCGGCCTCCGCCTCGGCGTCGCGGATCAGGCCGGCCTCGCGGTCGCGGTCGACTTCGGCGAGCTGGTCGCGATAGACCGAGACGTCGCCGTCCTCGGCGGAACCCGCGGTCGCGCGGGTCCGCGCCAGCGGCGCGAGAACGAACAATACGGCGACGGCGGTCAAGCCGGCGAACAGAGCCCAAATCCACATGACGCCGACGACTGCTCCTCGATCCCACCGTCCGTGCTGCCGGCCGAAACGGGCGGCGACGGGTCGCTCATGGGGTGAGATACCCTCCACGACCGGGGACGGCAATGGGACAAGGAGCTATCGCGATCGAACGCACGCGGTGTTGACCGCGATCAAGCCGCCGGGTCAACCGGCGGCGCGGCTCGATTTCTGGATGCCGAGATCGCGGCTCTTGCGCATCAAGGCGGCGTAATCCTCGCCGAAGACCAGCGCGCACAGCCGAATGGCGCCGTCGACCGCCGCCAGGACGACGTCGCGGTCGTGGGTGGTCGGCGCCTTCAATTCGTTCATCAGGCGGGCGGAGACGAGTTCCAGCGTGTTCTCGACCTGCTTGCGGGCGCGTTGGGCGAGGTCGTTGACGGCGAGGCTGTCGACCGCCAACCGCGCCTCCAGCGTCACCCGGACCGCGAATTCGGCGTCGGCGAAGCCGGCCTCGTCGAAACGGCCGGCCCAACCGCCGTGAGCGTCGACGCGCAGGGCGCGCCGCACCAAGCCGGGGGCGGCCTCGAGCTGACGGCCGACGACGTCCGACATCGCGCCGCGTGCCGCGCCGAGGCGTCGGAACCACGCCGACACGCTCTCCACCGGCAACGCCAGTTCGAAGTTGCGCGTCACCTCGTGATAGGCGCGCAGATCGGTCAGGAAGGCCTCGCGCGCGGCCGGGTCGTTGCCGCGGGCGGCGGCCTCGGCGGCGTGCTGCTCGATCCGGCCGATCACCGCGTCGACCAGCGGCGCGAAGCGACCGGTGGAGACGAGGCGAGGGTCGGTGGTGGCGGAGAGGCGACAGGCGAGCAACGCCGGGACGGCCGGGCTGGCGGTGCGCGCCAACAGCGCCGCGGCGATCCAGTCGGTGGCCACGAGCCCTTGTTCGACGGTGGTGCGCACCACCTCGACGAGGCGGGACGGCTCGGCGACGTCGAAAGCGGTGACGCCGGAGGGAAGCTGGCCGAACAGATTGGCGAAGGCCGCCTCGTTGTTCAGGACGTAGGCGAGATCCGAAACGCAGCGGAACGACGCCTCGCCACCGAGGTGGCCGGCGAGCTTCTGACGCGCCTTGGGGTCGTCGCCGACGCGCCGCAGGGTGTCGACCAGGACGGCGACCACCTCGCGGCGGAACTTCCGAGCGATCGGAGCGGCGTCGGCCTGCGGATCGAGCGGATCGGCGGCGAGCGCCCGTTCCCAGGCGGCGCCGGCGAGGTCGCGACGGATCCAGTTCCAGATCGCCGGCAGCCGTTGCCGCGACAGTCGGCCGAGAGCCGGACCGACCGGATCCTCGTCGACGAAGAACGGACGGGCAGGTTCGAAGAAGGCGAGTTCGAGGCGATCCGACCACGGAACGCCCTCGGAGGTCGGGGTCGCGACCGGCGCGTCGCCGAGTTCCAACCCCTCGACCGCCTTCAGGATGATCTCGCTGGCGAGATCGTCGCGTCCGGAGGCGCGAAGCGTGCGAACCAACATGGCGCGCGCCGTCGGCGACAGCGATTCCATGTAGGAACGAACCTTGGACGTGAGAAGCCCCGGTTCGGGCATCGCGCGCTCTCCACCGACCCGAGGTCCGAACGGTGGCGCCGCCCGAACCTCATCCTTCGCCTCGTCCCTCCGCGCGCGAGGGCACTCGGCGTACCGAGGTCGGACGTCGAGGACACGCGGATCGGGCCCGTCGAGAAAGATCGAACGAAGTCTTTAAGAATTGATGAGTTCACGCGCTCACGATCAAGAGATCGGGCGCCAACTTCCGTCCGGCTGACGGCAGGCGGTGGAGCGTCGGGTCTCACGGCGGGAATCGACGACGACCGCGTCGACGAAGTCGCGGCAGGTGTACTGATTGACCGCGTAGGCCGGCCCCGGCGTCACCTGTCCGTGCCGGCCGGTCGCCGGGTTGTGCCAATCGCGGGCGATCCCGGCGCCGCCGGTCTCGAGCGCGACGAAGTCGGCCTCGGCGGCCAGACGGCGGTCGCCGTCGTCGAGTTGGCGGCCGAGGTCGTCGACCTGCCAGGCGGCGTAGAGGGCGGCGGCGGCGGCGGAGACGGTCTCGCTCGCCGCGCGCGACTTCGATCGGTCGCCGACGAGCCCTCCGGTCAGGCGACCGGTCATGCCCGAGAGGCTCGACGAGGACGAAGCCGACGACGAGGTCTCGACGCATCCCGCCAGAGCCGCACAGAGAATTCCGACCACACCGACCGTTCCGATGTTCATCGCCGCTTTCCGTCCTCAGCCGAGCCAACCGGCCGGAGCCTGCCGCTCCGCGCCGCCCCTATGTTCATCGCATCATGGCCGAAATGGGTCGACGGGTCAGGCGAAATCACAGAGCCGGCAGACGCAGACGACAGAGCAGGCCACCGAGCGGCGAGGCGGCGAGTTCGAAGTCGCCGCCGTAGAGCCGGGCGATTTCGGTCACGATCGACAGGCCGAGGCCGGAACCGGGCACCGTCTCGTCGAGGCGCCGTCCGCGTTCGAGCGCGTCGGCGCGCGCCTAGGTGGGCAGACCGGGACCGTCGTCCTCGACGGTGAGGAGAAAACGGGGAACCGTCGTCGGGTCGCTCTGCGCCTCGCGCACTGCGGTGACGACGACGCGTCCCCGACACCATTTGCAGGCGTTGTCGACGAGATTGCCGAGCGCCTCCTCGAGATCCTCACGTTCGCCGCGAAAGCGCAGATCGCCGGAGACCGCGACGTCGATGTGCACACCACGATCGACGTGGATGCGGCGCATCGCCCGCGCCAGTCGCTCGATCACCGGCGCCACCTCGGTGACGACGCCGATGACGCGCCGCTGCGCGGCGATGCGGGCGCGGTCGAGATGGTGCTGGACGTGTCCGCGCATCCGCTCCGCCTGCTCGACGACGTGGGCGGCGAGCGGCGTGTCCTCGCCGCGCGCCTCGTTGACGAGCACCGCCAGCGGCGTCTTCAGCGCGTGGGCGAGATTGCCGACGTGGGTGCGGGCCCGCTCCATCGCCTCGCGATTGGCCTCGATCAGCCCGTCGAGCTCGTGCGCCAGCGGCGCGATCTCCACCGGCAAGTCCTCCTCGAAGCGTGCCGCCTCGCCGCTGCGGATGCGGGCGAGCGCGCGGCGCATGCGCTCGAGCGGCGCCAGGGCGAGACGCACCTGGAACAGCGCCGAGACCACCGAGCCGAAGCCGACCAGACCGAGGACCGCCACCGCGCGCCAGCGAAAACCGGCGATGTCGCGATCGAGCTCGCCGGCGTCGGCGGCGATCGCCAGCCGAAACTCGTTCGCCCCATCGAAGTCGACGGTGCGCTCGGCCACCCGCAGATGCTGGCGATCCGGCCCCTCGACGTAGGCGACGGCGAGCCGGCCGCGCGGCACCGCGACGCCGTCGTCGCTCGGCAGCCGGAGAATCTCGCCGGTGAGCGAGCCGGAGGCGATCACCACCCGTTCGTCGTCGGCGCGCCGCAGCACCCAATACCACCCCGACAGCGGCAGATCGAAGCGCGCCTCGCCGAGGTCGGTCGGCGGTCGAAACGTCGCGCCGGCATCGGACTGGGCGGCGAAGGCGGCGATCAGCGTCTTCATCCGGACGTCGAGACGCTGGTCGAAGGACCGCTCGACGAAATCGCGATAGACGGCGATCAGCACCAGCCCGGCGACCACCAGCGACACCGTGCTCCACAACGCGGCGAGCAGGAAGAAGCGTCGCGCGAGCGAATTGCCGGTCATGGCCGCTCGGCGCTCACCGTGTAGCCGAGGCCGCGCACGGTCTCGATGACGCCGTCGCCGAGCTTCTTGCGCAGGCGCCCGACGAAGACTTCGATCGTGTTGGAATCCCTGTCGAAATCCTGATCGTAGAGGTGTTCGACGAGTTCGCTGCGCGAGACCACCCGGCCCTGGTGCAGCATCAGATAGGCGAGCAACCGGTATTCGTGCGAGGTCAGCTTCACCGGCACCCCGGCGACGGTGACGCGGCCGGCGCGGGTGTCGCAGACGACGTCGCCGACCTGCATCTCGTTGCTCGCGCGACCGGCGGCACGGCGCACCAGGGCGCGAACGCGGGCCAGCACCTCCTCCATGTGGAAGGGCTTGGCGACGTAGTCGTCGGCGCCGGCGTCGATGCCGGCGACCTTGTCGGACCACCGGTCGCGGGCGGTCAGCAGCAGCACCGGCATGCTCCGACCGGCGCGGCGCCACTTCTCGAGCACGCCGATGCCGTCCAACTCGGGCAGACCGATGTCGAGGATCACCGCGTCGTAGGGCTCGGTGTCGCCGAGATAGTGGCCCTCGACGCCGTCGAAGGCGGTGTCGACGGCATAGTCGGCCTCGCGAAACGCTTCCGCCAGCTGGCGATTGAGATTGCGGTCGTCCTCGACGATCAACAGACGCACTCTACGCTCCTTCGATTCCCCACGCGCGAGCCCCGGTTCAGCGACCATCGTACACGAGGCGGCCGGTGCGCGCATCGAGCACGACCCGCCGGACGCGTCCGAGATCGTCGATGACGACCACCCGATAGACCAACCCGGTCCCGCCGTCGCAGAGATCGGCGTGCAGAATGTCGCCGACCAGCGACCGCGTGACGTCGGCGAGCCGCTCCACCCGCCCGTCCCGCACCGCCTGAGCGGCGGCGGCCGGCGCGAGACAGACCCCGCCGCCCTCTTCGCCGGCGACGGCGGAGGGGGCGCACAGCCACAGTCCCGAGAGCAGCAAAAAGACGCGAGCGTGCATTCCGACAGGGTGGCGGAGCCCCCCTGAACCCGGGCTGAACGGCGGCGGCGCGGTCAGGATCGGCGATCGCCGCCGACCGGACCGTCGGTGAGGAAGCGCAGGAAAGTGTTGGCGAGTCCGAGGCCGCCGACGATCAGTCCGGCGGTGCGCGGATCGGTGAGGCTCACCCAGTCGGTGGAGATCAGCACGCCGAGCGCGGCGGCGAGAAGATTGAGCGTGACGGTGCGAAAGCCCTTCATGGCGAGGATCCTCGACTTCGATCGACGGACGGCGCGGCGGCGAGAGGCGCCGCGCCCGAGGTGGGGTGGGTGGAGTGGAAGGG
>JAAYVT010000096.1 GCA_012517025.1 Phyllobacteriaceae bacterium
CGGCCGGTGCCCCTTGTGCGGTCCGGACCGAAACGATCAGTTCGGCGCCCGGTTCCAGCGGGATGTCCAGTAGCCTCGCTTCGTCGGGGCTGATGACGGCGTTGACCTGCGTGGGTGCGTAACTCGGATGCTCCACCGACAGGGAGGCTTGCCCTGGCCGCAACCCCTCGAGCGAGAACCTTCCGTCACGCGAGGTGATCGCCCCGACATCGCCGTCGGCCGCAAGACTGACCGCCGCACCGCCGATCCCCGCGCCGGTGGTTCGATCGAACACACGGCCTTCGATAGTGTGACCAGGTTCGAGCACGAGGTTCAGGGGGCCATAGGAGCCGCCGGCCTCGACGTACATCGGTTCGGAGTGCACGGGTGAACGTCGGTCTGCGCGCGCGGAAACGATGACCTCCCCCTCGCGGAGCCCGCGGATGCGGAACGCGCCGGACTCGCGGTCGACGATCTCTGCCCGGCCCATGTTGTCGTACCGGGATCGCGGGTTGCTCGCGGAGGCCCAGACGCGCAGCTTGGCGAGCGGGGCACCATTGCGATCGACGACGGTTCCAGTGATCACCGCCTCTGTTCCGACCTCGAGGGAGATCCCGGTCGCGGGAGCTTCGATGTCTTCGGTCTCCTGGGACAGGTGCGGTTCCTTGGGTTCGACGCGCACCGTGTAGAACCCCTCGGCGAGACCCGCGGCACGGAATCGGCCGTCCTCGCCTGTCCTGGTGACGCGTTCCAGCGAGCGGCCGTTCTGGAGCTGACGGAAAGCCTTGACCGTGGCCCCGGCCACCGGATCTCCACGGCGATCGACCACGGTGCCGTCGATCGCGACGCCCGGCCGCACCACTATGCGGCCGACATCGACGCTGGCGCCCGCCGCAACGTCGATCGGTCCCAGAATTTCGCGCAAGCCCTCGGGCGGGCGAATCTCGAGGCGATAGCGGCCGGGGGCGAGCGGCCCGACGCGAAACACTCCTTCATCGGACGTCGACGCTTCCCGAGGTTCCTCTTCCGTCGGCGCGCTCCGCGAAAGGTCGATGGCGCGGGTCATCGCTCCGGCGACCGGGGAGCCATCCTTCCCCACGACGAGCCCCCGGATCTCAGCCGGCGCGGGGAGCTTGATCGCGATCTGCGCAGGGCTCGCGCGGCCCGTCAGGTCGAGCCGCAGGTCGTGCGGAGGGTATCCGGGATGCCGGACCTCGAGAAGATATCCATCGGCGACGGGCAGAACCCCGAGCGAGAAGGACCCGTCCTCCGAGGTTTTCACCTCCGCCCGGCCAGAGGACAGCGAGCCCTCCGACTCGGATCCTTTCCGCAAGCCCGAGGGGCGAAGGCGGAACAAGTCAACCCGAACGGTGGCACCGCCGACGGGCGATCCCTGGGCCGCGCGAACGGCCCCGTCCACGCGAACGCCGCGCTGCAGCGCGATCGCGGCCTGGGGCTGGTCGCCGACACCGAGGATCACATCGGTGATCCGGTACGCGCAGTACCCCTCCATCGAGGCCACGACCTCAACGCGCGCGCCGGCTGGTCCCTCGATGGTGAATCGTCCGTCCTCGCCCGTGCTCACGCGGGCGATGGGCTCCTTTCCCCCGGGCCAGGCGACGAGAATCACCGAGGCCCCCGTGAGCGGCTGCCCGGTGAGCGAAGTAACAATTCCCTGGAATCGTGCCGCCGATCCCTCCGCCCGTGCCGAGCCGGCGTCGAAGACCATGGCGATCAAGATGTCCAGGAAGAAAACGAAAATCCCCTGCCAAACCGCTTTTTTCGGCACAGATACCTCCCC
>JAAYVT010000097.1 GCA_012517025.1 Phyllobacteriaceae bacterium
CCGGGCTCCACCCCTCCAACCTCCACGACAACGCCTATGCGATCGGCTCGATCGACTTCACCGGCGACATGCCGATCCTGCTCGGCCCCGACGGTCCGAGCCTCGGCGGCTTCGTCTGCCCGGCGGTCACCGCGCGCGAGGATCTGTGGAAGCTCGGCCAGCTGAAGCCCGGCGACACCGTCCGCTTCGTCCCCGCCGCCCGGCCCGCCGATCCGATCGCCGGACCGACGGTGATCGCCGCCGCCCCCGACCTCGGCTCGCCGATCGTCGGGCGGTCCGACGCCGGCCCGGTGCCGGTGGTCTATCGGCGCTCCGGCGACGAGAACCTGCTCGTCGAATACGGGCCGATGATCCTCGACGTCGGCTTGCGGATGCGGGTCCATCTCCTCGCCGCGGCGATCCGGGCGGCGGGGCTTCCCGGCCTCGTCGATCTGACGCCGGGCATTCGCTCGCTGCAGATCCATTACGATCCGTCGCGGCTCTCGCGGACCCGACTGCTCGATGCGCTCGCCGAGATCGAGGCGGGCCTGCCCTCGACCGAGCGCATGGTGGTGCCGAGCCGCATCGTGCATCTGCCGCTGTCCTGGAACGACCCGCAGGCGGTCCTCGCCATGCGCAAGTATCAGGAGCTGGTGCGTCCCGATGCGCCGTGGTGTCCCTCCAACATCGAGTTCATTCGCCGCATCAACGGCCTCGACGACGAGGCGGCGGTGCAGAAGATCATCTTCGACGCCTCCTATCTGGTGCTCGGCCTCGGCGACGTCTATCTCGGCGCGCCGGTCGCGACCCCGGTCGACCCGCGCCACCGGCTGGTGACCACCAAGTACAACCCGGCCCGCACCTGGACGCCGGAGAACGCGGTCGGCATCGGCGGCGCCTACATGTGCGTCTACGGCATGGAGGGACCGGGCGGCTATCAGCTGTTCGGCCGCACCATCCAGATGTGGAACTCGTGGCGGACGACACCGGAATTCGCCCCCGGCTCGCCGTGGCTGCTGCGCTTCTTCGATCAGATCCTGTTCTTCCCGGTCTCGGCCGACGAGCTGCTCGAGGCGCGCGCCGCCTTCCCACACGGCGCTTATCCTCTGAAGATCGAGGAGACGGAATTTTCCTACGCCGGCTACGAAGCCTTCCTCGCCCGCGAGAAGGACGGCATTTCCACCTTCGAGGCGCGGCGGCGCGCCGCCTTCGAGGCGGAGCGGCGGCGTTGGCGCGAGGCGGCGCTCGACGTCTCCGCCCTCGACGACGCGGCCGAAGTGCTCGGGATCGGCACCGAAGTGCCGGAGGGCTGCGTCGGCCAATACACCGAAACCCCCGGCAACGTCTGGAAGCTCGTCGTCGGCGAAGGCGAGCGGGTCGCGGCCGGCCAGACCCTGGCGATCATCGAATCCATGAAGATGGAGATCGCCATCACCGCGACCGCTCCCGGCATCGTCCGCGCGGTCGCCGTCGAACCCGGACAGACGCTGCGCGCCGGCGATCTCGTCTGCGCCCTGGAGGAAGCGTGATGACCCGATCCCTGTTCACCGTCGCCGGCCTCGCCGCCCGCTACGCCGCCTCGCCACACGTCGTGTTCAACGTCGTGGAGGAGATCGTCGCGCGTCTCGCCGCCTGCGACGATCCGGCGATCTTCATCACGCCGGTCGCCCCCGACGACTTGCGCGCGGCGGCGCGCGAACTGGTGGCGCGGGCTCCCGATCCGGCGAGCCTGCCGCTGTGGGGCGTCCCCTTCGCGGTCAAGGACAACATCGACGTCGCCGGCCTGGCGACCACCGCCGCCTGCCCCGCCTTCGCGTTCACCCCCGAGCGCGACGCCACCGTGGTGGCGCGGTTGAAGGCGGCGGGGGCGCTGGTCGTCGGCAAGACCAACCTCGATCAGTTCGCCACCGGCCTCAACGGGACCCGCTCGCCCTTCGGGGCGCCGAAGAACGCGATCGATCCGGCCTACGTCTCGGGCGGATCGAGCTCCGGCTCGGCGATCGCCATGGCGCGCGGCCTCTGCGCCTTCTCCCTCGGCACCGACACCGCCGGCTCCGGCCGGGTGCCGGCCGCCTTCAACAATCTCGTCGGCATCAAGCCGACGCCGGGGCTCGTCCCCAACACCGGGGTGGTGCCGGCCTGCGCCAGCCTCGACTGCGTCACGGTGTTCGCGGCGAGCGTCGCCGACGGCGTCGCGGTGCGGCGGGTGATCGAGGGCTACGACGCCGCCGATCCGTGGTCGCGGCCGATCGCGCCGATCGGGCTGGCCGCGACCCCGCGCGTCGGCGTGTTGGCGCCGAAGGATCGCCAGTTCCACGGCGACGACGAGGCGGCGGCGCTCTACGCGGCGGCGATCGACAAGGCCTCGGCCTTCGGCTGGTCGACGGTCGAGTTCGACTGGGCCCCCTTCGCCGAGATCGCGGCGTTGCTCTACGAGGGGCCGTGGCTGGCCGAGCGGCTGGCGGAGTTCGAGGATCGGCTCGACCGCACCCCGGAAATCTTCGATCCGACGGTGCGCGGTCTGCTCGAGTCGTCGCGCCGCTTCTCCGCCGCCGACGCCTTTCGCGGCCAGCATCGGCTGAAGGCGTTGCTGCGCCGGGCGAACGAGGTGGCGACCGGTTTCGACTTCATGCTGCTGCCGACCTCACCGACGATCGAGACGATCGCGGCGATGCGCGCCGACCCGGTGCGGCTCAACGCCCGCTTCGGCACCTACACCAACTTCGTCAACTTCTGCGGTCAGGCGGCGGTCGCCGTACCGGCGTCCTTCCGCGCGAACGGCCTGCCCTTCGGCGTCACCCTGATCGGCGCGGAAGGGAGCGACGACGCCCTCGCCCCCTTCGCGGCGCGCTGGCACGCCGCGTCGGCCTGCGGCGCCGGACCGAGACGCGAGCCGGTCGGCGACGTCGCCCCGGCACCCGCCGACGACGGCTTCCTGGAGATCGTGGTGGTCGGGGCGCATCTGACCGGCCAGCCACTCAACCGCCAACTGGTCGATGGCGGCGGCCGCCTCGTGCGAGCGACCCGGACGGCGGCGGACTATCGCCTCTACGCGCTGGCCGACACGGTGCCGCCGAAACCCGGCCTGATCCGCGAGCCGGGCTTCTCCGGTCCCGGTCTCGAGGTCGAGGTGTGGGCGCTGCCGCCCGCCGCCTTCGGCCGCTTCGTCGCGGCGATCCCGGCGCCGCTCGGGGTCGGGCGGGTGCGGCTCGCCGACGGGAGCGAGGCCACCGGTTTCCTGTGCGAACCCTTCGCGCTCGCCGGCGCCCGCGAGATCACCGATCTCGGCGGCTGGCGCGCCCATCTCGCCGCGACGCGGGGCTGACGCTTCGTCCACCCGGCTCCGGCGACGCGTCACGACGCCGCCGGCTCGCCGGCCGCGCCCGCATCGGCGACCCGCACCGCGGCGAAGAAGGCGCGGACGAAGGCGCGGATCAGCGGTTGGTCGGCGTCGGCGCGGCGGTGGGCGACGTGGTGGGTCGAGGAAAAGCCGTAGCGATCCGGCCTGACCGCCCGCATCCGCCCGGCCGCCACGTGCGGTTCGGCGTAGTGGCAGGGCAGGAAGCCGAGGTATCGGCCGGACAGGATCATCATCGCCTGCGATTCCATCTGCAGCACCGCCGCCGCCGCTTTCGGATGGCCGACCCGGAACAGATCCTCCAGCTGGCGATAGGCACGCACCGAGAAACGCGAAGTCTCGACGTCGGTGCGCGAAATCGCCGCATCCGGCGTTTCGAAGAACGGATGCCCCCGGCCGCAATAGAGATGATGGGGCTCGCGCCAGGCGTCGCGATAGACGACGCCGGGGGCCTTCTGGCTGAACGGCCCCACCACCACGTCGCGCCGCCCGTCGGCGACCGCCTGCTCGAGCTCCTGCGGCGTCGCCTGGACGAGATCGACGAAGACGTCGGTGTCGGGGGCGACCAGCTCGGCGAGCGTCGCCTGCAGCCCGAGGGCGGGGCTAGTGAACACCCCGTCGACGATGCCGACGCGCAGCCGGCCGCTGAGGCGGCCGCTCGCCGAGCCCACCCGATGACCGAATTCCTCGATGTCGGCGAAGAGCTTACGCGCTGCCTCGAAGGTCGTGCGGCCGAGATCGGTGAGGCGGAAGGCCTTGCGCCCGCGCACGCAGAGCTGGCCGCCGATGCGCTTCTCGAGCTCGGAGAGATGGGTCGACAGCGTCGACTGCGAGAGGTTCAGCACCACCTGCGCGCCGGCGAAACCGCCCGCCTCGACCAGTGACACGAAGACCCGCAGGAGACGGAGATCGATGTTGTCGAGGCGGCGCACCGGCTTCTCCTTGTTTTGATATTTCTCGATGTATCGTTCGAAAGAATTTGATTTACGCAAATACGGATCGAGCCGACACTCCGCCCCGAAGTCAAGGCTTTCGCCAGGGGGAACCGGTCCATGAAGCGTCTGTTGCAGTCCACCGCCGTCGTCGTCGCGCTGACCCTCGCCTCGCCGGTTCTCGCCGCGGACAAGATCCGCATGCTGGCGCCGACCTGGCTCGGCTTCGCCCCGGTCCACGTCGCCACCGACCTCGGCTACTTCAAGGCGCTCGGGCTCGAGGTCGACTACAAGTTCGAGGACGACCGGGCGAACGTGATGGCGGCCTATGCCCGCGGCGACATCGACGTCGACATGCGCACCGTCGGCGAGCATCAGGGCCGGCCGCGCGACGCCTCGACCCCCGGCATCATCATCGCCACCATCGACCAGTCGGTCGGCGGCGACGGCGTGATCGCCGACGACGCGGTGCCGAACGTGGCGGCGCTGAAGGGCAAGACGGTCGCCGCCGAGCCGAACATCCCGGCCCGCCTGTTGCTCCAGATGGAGTTGAAGAAGGCCGGCATGAGCTTCAAGGATCTGAACCTCAAGGACATCGCCTCGGCCGACACGGCGGCGGTCTTCGCCGACGGTTCGATCGCGGCGATCGCCACCTACGAGCCGTTCATGTCGCAGGCGGTCAAGGCCTCCACCCGCAAGGGCGCCAAGGTGCTGATCTCGTCGGCCGATCCCGCCTATCGCGGCATCATCACCGACGTCATCACCGCCCGTCAGGACGACCTCAAGGCGCACCCCGACAAATACGTCCGCTTCCTCAAGGGCATCTATCAGGCGATCGAGTTTTCCAAGAAGGACCCGAAGAAGTTCGCCGAGCTCGCGGCGCCGCACTTCGGCATGACCCCGGCCGAGGTCGAGGAAGTGCTCTCCGGTTCGCTCGCCTACACCGCCCTGCCCGAGGCCGCCGCCTACATGGGCAAGCCCGGCGCCACCGGCAAGCTGCACGAGATCTTCGACACCGTGATGGCGCTGAACCTCGAGAACGGTGCCGCCGACACCAAGCTCGTCGCCACCCAGCAGATCGACGCCTCGGTGATGGCCAAGGTCGTCGAAGGCGGGCTGTGAGCCCCGCTCCCGGCACACGAGGACGGCGCGAATGAATCCCCTGTTCACCTTCCGTGGAAAACCCCCGGCCGTGGTCGAGATCCTGTGCGGCGTCGGCTTCGCCGTCGCGGTGATCGGCCTGTGGGAGGCGGCGAGCCGCCTCGGGTGGATCGCGCCGACCTTCCTGCCGTCGCCGTCGCGGGTGGCGACCGCCGCCTGGACGATGCTGACCCAGCAGCATCTCCTCTGGCACGCCGGCGTCTCGACGCTGCGCGTGTGGGTGGCGTTCCTGATCGCGGCGGCGATGGCAGTGCCGATCGGCATCCTGATGTCGAGCTATCGCATCGTCGGCGCCTCGATCGAGCCGACCATCGACTTCATCCGCTACCTGCCGGTTCCGGCGCTGGTGCCGCTCTCCATCATCTGGTTCGGCGTCGGCGAGGAGACCAAGATCTTCCTGCTCTGGCTCGGCACCTTCTTCCAGCTCGTGCTGCTGGTCGCCGACGACGCCCGACGGGTGCCGCACGAATGGGTCGAGACCGCCCGCACCCTCGGCGGTTCGTCGCACGCGGTGCTGACCGACGTGGTCTTCCGCGCCATGGCGCCGACGCTGGTCGACAATCTGCGCATCACGCTGGGCTGGTGCTGGACCTACCTGATCCTCGCCGAAATCGTCGCCGCCGACAGCGGCCTCGGCTTCGTCATCTGGTCGGCCCGCCGCTTCGTCAAGACGCCGGAGGTGATGGCCGGGGTGGTGGTGATCGGCATCATCGGGCTCCTCACCGACCAGATCCTGCGCGCGGTCCATCGCCGCCTGTTCCGCTACCTGTGAGGCCGGAGATGAGCGACGCCTATCTACGCTTCGAGAGCATCACCAAGCAATTCGGTCCGGTACCGGTGGTCTCGGAGACCGAGCTCGAGATCGCCCGCGGCGAGTTCGTCGCCTTCCTCGGCCCGTCGGGCTGCGGCAAGACCACGTTGATGCGCATGGTCGGCGGCCTCGACACCCCGTCGACCGGCCGGATCCTGCTGGAGGGCCGCCCGGTCGGCGGACCCGACCGGCGGCGCGGCATGGTGTTTCAGTCCTATTCGTCGTTCCCCTGGCTCACCGTCGCCGGCAACATCGCCTTCGGCATGCGCTATCGCGACGACATGAGCCGGGCCGAGAAGCAGGAGAGCGTCGCCCGCCACCTCGCGCTGATCGGGCTCGAGGCCTTCGCCGACAGCTATCCGAACCGCATCTCCGGCGGCATGCGCCAGCGCGTCGCCATCGCCCGGACGCTCGCCGCCGGTTCCGAGGTGCTGTTGATGGACGAGCCCTTCGGCGCCCTCGACGCGCTGACCCGCGAGCGGCTGCAGGTGGAACTGCGCCGCATCCAGACCCACGAGGCGAAGACCACGATCTTCGTCACCCACGACGTCGAGGAGGCGGTGTTCCTCGCCGACCGCATCGTGGTGTTCTCGCAGCGTCCGGCGCGAGTGGTCGCCGAGATCGACGTCACCGCTCGGCTCGGCGTCGAGCGCTCGCTCGATCTGCGCGAGGGCCGGCCGTTCTTCGACTTGCGCAACGAGGTGCTGCACCTCATCCGCCACGAGACGGGAGATCCGCAATGAGCGAGAGTTTCTCCGGCCGCACGGTCGTCGTCACCGGAGCGAGCCGCGGCATCGGGCTCGGCGTGGCCGAGGCCTTCGCCACCACCGGCGCCGATCTGGTGTTGATCGCCGACGACGCGGCCGTGGTCGAGCGCGCCACCGAACTCGGGGCGCGCGGCCTCGTCGCCGACATCGCCGACGCGGCCGCCCTCGACGCCGCCTTCGCCGGCGTCGAGCGTGTCGACGTGCTGATCAACAACGCCGGCTTCGAGCGGATGACGCCGATCGCCGATCCCGATCCGGCGGTGGAGGCGACCTTCCGCCGCATCGTCGAGATCAACGTGATCGGCACCCAGCTGGTCACCCGTCGCGCCCTGCCGCGGATGGGCGAAGGCGGGGCGATCGTCAACACCGCCTCGATCTGGGGCCGGGTCGCCGAACCACTGTTCGGCGCCTACGTCGCCTCGAAGCACGCGATCATCGGCCTCACCAAGACCTGGGCGAAGGAGCTCGGGCCGCGCGGCATCCGCGTCAACGCGGTCTGCCCCGGTTGGGTGCGCACCGAGGCGGCGATGCGGTCGCTGTCGCTGATGGCCGAGCGCTGCGGCTGCCCCGAGGAAAAGCTGCTCGAGGCGATCGTCGGTGCCCAGGCGCTGCCGGGGCTGATGGAACCGGCCGACGTCGCGGCGATCTATCTGTGGCTCGCCTCGCCGGCCGCCGCCAACGTCACCGGCCAGAGCGTTTCGGTCGATCGGGGGGAAGTGCCGTGGTGAAACCGCTGGAAGGCCGTCGCGCGCTGGTCACCGGCGCGGCGAAGGGGATCGGCCGGGCGACGGCGATCGCGCTTCGCGAGGCCGGCGCCACGGTGATCGGCCTCGATCTCGAAGCCGGCGACGATCCCGTCCCGATCCTCGCCTGCGACCTCGCCAGCGAGGCGGCGATCGTCGCGGCGGTCGGCGAAGCGGCGCGGCGGATGGGCGGCATCGACGTCCTGGTCAACAACGCCGGCATCATGGCCGAGGCGAAGCTCCCCGAGATCACCGCCGCGGCGATCGACGCCCATTTCGCGGTCAATGTGCGCGGCGCGATCCTGGTGACGCGCGAGGCGTTGCCGCACATGGGCGAGGGCGCCCGCATCGTCAATCTCGCCTCCGAGCTCGCCTATCTCGGCCGCGAGGGGGCGTCGGTCTACGTCGCCACCAAGGCGGCGATCCTCGGGCTCACCCGGTCGTGGGCGCGCGAACTCGCCCCGCGCATCCTCGTCAACGCGGTCGCCCCCGGGCCGACCGACACGCCCCTCCTCGCCTTCGACACGCTGTCGGAGGCGGAGCGCCGGCGCGAGACCGCTCATCCGCTCGGCCGCATCGGCCGCGCCGACGAAGTCGCCGCCGCGATCGTCTTCCTCGCCGGGCCAGGAGCCACGCTCTTCACCGGCCAATGTCTCGGCGCCAACGGTGGAGCCGCCATGCCATGATCGAGACCGTCCGTTACGCCGAACTGCCCTGGCCCGTCGTCGCCGAGCGGCTCGCCGCCGGTGCCCCCGTCTTCCTCCCCGTCGGCGCCACCGAGCAACACGGCCGCCACATGGCGATGAACGTCGACGTGGTGCTGCCGAGCGCGGTCTGTGAGATCGCCGCCGCCCGTCTCGGTGGGCTGGTCGCCCCGGCGCTGCCCTTCGGCATGCGCTCGCAGCCGAAGACCGGCGGCGGGCGCGGCTTTCCCGGCACGCTCGACCTTTCCGCCGCGACCGTCTCGGCGGTGATCCGCGACGTTCTCACGAGCCTGTTCCGGCACGGCGCCAAGCGCATCGTGGTGGTCAACGGCCATTACGAGAACATCTGGCCGATCGTCGAGGGTATCGAACTCGCCTTCGACGCCTTCGGCCGCGACCGCGCCGACGGCCCGGTGGTGATCCGCCTCGACCACTGGGACCTGGTGCGGCCGGAGACCATCGACCGCATCTTCCCCGACGGCTATCCGGGCATCGAACTCGAGCACGCCAGCGTCATCGAGACCTCGATGATGATGACGCTGCGGCCCGAACTGGTCGATCTCGCCGCCGCCACCCACGACGGACCGGCGCAGTTCCAACGTTATGAGCGCTACGGCGCTCCCACCCCGGAGGTCCCGTCCTCCGGCGTGCTCTCCCTGACGGAAGGCTCTTCCGCCGAGAAGGGACAGTGGCTGATCGACGACACCGTCGACGGCCTCGTCGCCCTCTGCGCCCGCGAATTCGGTCTCGAACCGAGGAAGTGAGAAGACATTCGATGGACATCGCCGATCTCCAGCCCGTCGACGCGGCCGTGGTGCCGCGGTTCGCCGGCATCGCCTCCTTCATGCGTCTGCCGGTGGTCGCCTCCGCCGCCGGCCTCGACGTCGCCCTCTACGGCATCCCGTGGGACGGCGGCACCACCAACCGCGCCGGCGCCCGCCACGGGCCGCGCGAGGTCCGCAACCTGTCGAGCCTGATGCGCTCCGGCCATCACGTCACCGGTCTCGAGCCGTTCTCGGTGGTCAAGGCGGCCGACGTCGGCGACGTCTCGGTCAATCCGATCGACCTCCTCGACAGCCTGAAGCGGATCGAGGCGGGGGTCGCCGAGATCGTCGCGGCCGGGGCGATCCCGCTCGGCGCCGGCGGCGACCACCTCTGCACCCTGCCGGTGCTCAGAGCGGTGGCGAAGCATCGACCGGTCGGCCTGATCCACTTCGACGCCCATTCCGACACCAACGACACCTATTTCGGCGACAACCCCTATACCCACGGCACGCCGTTCCGCCGCGCCATCGAGGAAGGGCTGATCGATCCGCATCGCTTCGTGCAGATCGGCATTCGCGGCTCGATCTACGACCGCGACGAACACGCCTGGGCCAAGGCGCAGGGCGTGCGCGTCGTCTATATGGAAGAATTCGTCGAGCGCGGCCCGATCGCGGTGATCGAGGAAGCCAAGGCGATCGTCGGCACCGGCCCGACCTACGTCACCTTCGACGTCGACAGCCTCGATCCGTCGATGGCGCCGGGCACCGGCACGCCGGAAATCGGCGGCATCACCACCCGCGAGGCGCAGCTGATGCTGCGCCGGCTGGAGGGCATCGACATCGTCGGCGCCGACGTGGTCGAGGTCGCGCCGCCCTTCGACGTGCAGGGCATGACGGCACTGGTCGGCGCCACCATGATGTTCGAACTCTTGTGCGTCATCGCCGCGCGGCGCGAGAAGCGCGACCGCTGACGATCCTCCGCCCGGTCGCGCCGAGGGTGCGACCGGGGCTCACCCGCCCCCGAGCGCGCGGTATTTCTGCGGGCTCAGTCGCACGATCTTGCGGAACTGGCGGGAGAACGCGGTCTGATCGGCGTAACCGCAATCGAGGGCGATCTCGCCGATCGGCCGGGTCGAATTGCGCAGCCGGTCGCGGGCGAGGTCCATGCGCAGCCGCGTCACGTATTGCCCCGCCGACATGCCGAAGAGCTGGCGGATGCGCTGATCGAAGCGAAACGCCGACAGGCCGGCGCGGGCGGCGAGATCGGCGACCCGCAGCGGCCGGTCGAGATGACGGCGGGCGTGGTCGAGCGCCTCGGAGAGGGCCCGCGTCTCCTCCGGCGCCTCGGTCGCCGCCCGCACGTCGCGCGACATGCCGAAGAGGCCGACGATCGCGCCCGCGCCGTCGCGCAGAGGCGTCTTCCAGGTCAGACACCAGCCCTCCGAGCCGTCCGGATAGAGATGCAGCTCGAGCACCGCGGCGAGCGAACGCCCGCCGAGGGTGATCGCCCGATCCTGCTCGGCGATGCGCCGGCCGAGCGCGCCGGGAAAGACCTCGTCGCCGGTGCGGCCGATGAGATCGGCCTTGCTCGTCCGCCCGGTGCGCTCGACCAGCGTCTGGTTCACCGCGGTGTAACGGCCTTCCGCGTCCTTCACGAAATAGACGGTGTCCGGCACCGCGTCGAAGAGATCGTCGGCGGCGAGCACTTCGGTCAGGACGGGGGTCAGGGCGGAGAGACGGGGCATCCGTCGAGCTAAGCCCGATCGTGCCGATTTCCAAGTCGGAAGTTGGTTATCCGCCAAGACGACCGCCGGCGGATCGGCGACCATGACGGCATCGCAAGCCCCGCCGGACGAGGAGCCCCCGCATGAAGGTCGTCGATTCCCATACCGAGGGCGAACCGACCCGTTTGGTGGTCGAAGGCGGGCCGGATCTCGGCACCGGGCCGCTCGCCGAACGCCGGAAGATCTTCACCGAGCGCTTCGACGGCCTGCGCCGTTTCTCGTTGAACGAGCCGCGCGGCTTCGAGGCGATCGTCGGGGCGCTCTTGGTCGAGCCGGTCGATCCGACCTGCGCGGCCGGCCTGATCTTCTACAACAATGCCGGCACCCTCGGCATGTGCGGCCACGGCACCATCGGCGCGATCGTCACTCTCGCCCACATGGGCCGCATCGGCCCGGGTCGCCATCGGATCGAAACCCCGGTCGGGGTGGTCACGGCGACGCTCGAGGGCCGCAACACCGTCACCATCGACAACGTCCCGGCCTTCGTCCACGCCCGCGACGTGAGCGTCGAGGTCGAGGGGCTCGGTCGTGTCACTGGCGACGTCGCCTGGGGCGGCAACTGGTTCTTCCTGACCG
>JAAYVT010000009.1 GCA_012517025.1 Phyllobacteriaceae bacterium
CCTTCACCCGCTCGTATTCGACGTATCGTCCCGCCTCGAAGCGGCCGACCCGATAGGGCCCGCAGCCGAGCACCGGCTCGAGCGTCGAGGCCTCGAAGTCGCGGGTCTTCCAGAAGGTTTCCGACAGCACCGGCTGGCTCGCCACGATCGCCGGCAGGCCGCGCCCGCGTGCGTCGGAGAGCCGCACCGTCACCTCGTGGTCGCCGGTCGCTTGCGCGAACACCATCTCGCGCAGCGTCTCGGCGATCTGCGGATGGCCCTTCTCCTTCAGAACGGTGAGCGAGAACACCACGTCGGACGGCGTCACCGGCGTGCCGTCGGAAAACCGCGCCTGCTGCCTCAGCCGGAACACCAGCGTCGCGCCGTCGTCGCGAACGTCGAGGCTCTCGGCGATCAGGCCGTAGACCGCGTCGGCCTCGTCGAAGGCCCGCACCATCAGGCTCGCCCGGGTCAGCCCGAGGCCGATCGCGCCGTCGCCCTTGAGGATCAGGTCGTGCAGGGAATTGAAGGTCGAGGGGTTCTGGTTGCCCGACCACGAGAACGGCTGGGTGGCGAGCACGCCGCCCTTCGGCGCCGCCGGGTTCACCCAGTCGAAAGACGCGAAGTCGGCCGGGTATTTCAAGTCGCCGAAGATCTAGAAGCCGTGGCGCGGGCCGTTCACGGCGGCGGCGACCGCGGTCGGGCCTCCCATCACGGCGCCGGCGAGCCCTCCGCCGACGATCGCCAGCGCCTCGCGGCGCGTCGGCCTCACTTGGCCACTCCGGTCTTCTCGGCGGCGGCCCGGTCGTACCACCAGATCGACGGGAACCCGGTCGACAGCATCGGCAGCGGATCGGGATGGCCGAAGCGGTTCCACCGTGCCATCCGTGTGTTCGCCGAGGTCCAGCCGGGGATCACGTAGTGGTTCCACAGCAGCACCCGGTCGAGCGCCCGCGTCGCCGCCACCAGTTCGGTGCGGTCCTTGGCGTAGAGGATCGTCTTGATGATCGCGTCGATCGCCGGGTTCTCGATGCCGCCCCAGTTCTGCGACCCGTCGCGGCTCGCCGAGTCCGAGCCCCAGTAGTTCGTCTGTTCGTTGCCCGGCGACAGCGATTGCGCCCAGCCGGAATAGATCAGGTCGAAATCGTGCGCCCTGACCCGGTTGATGTACTGCGAGCTGTCGACGGTGCGGATGGTCAGCGCCACGCCGATCTTCGCCAACGTCTCGCGATAGCGCACCGCCACCCGCTCGAAGGCCGGACCGTTGGTCAGGAATTCGATGGTGAAGGGCTCGCCGGTCTTCGCCGAGACCAGCTTGCCGCCCTGGATCTTCCACCCCGCCGCCTCGAACAGCTGCAGCGCGGTGCGCAGATTGGCGCGCGAGGCGCTCGCGTCGCCGGCGACCGGATTGGCGAAGGCGGTGGTGAACACCTCCGTCGGGATCGGACCCGCCTTCTCCGCCGCCTTCAGGATCTCGAGCTCGCGGCCCTCCGGCAGACCCGAGGAGGCGAGCTCGGTCGGGTAGAAATAGCTCGGGATGCGGTCGTATTCGCCGAAGAACAGGGTGCGGTTCATGTCTTCGTAGTCGAGGGCGTAGGACAGCGCCAGACGCACTCGCGGATCGGCGAACTTGTCGCGCCGGAGGTTCGGCACGAAGGCCGACATGATGCCGCGCCCCTTCACCGGGAACTTCTCCAGCACCACCCGACCCTCGGCCCGCGCCGGGAAGTCGTAGGCGGTCGCCCAGTTCTTGGCGGTGTTCTCGAAGCGGGCGTCGTAGCCGTCGCCCTTGAAGGCCTCGAGCTCGACCGTCTCGTCGCGGAAATACTCGTAGCGGACCTGATCGAAGTTGGCGGTGCCGACCTGGGTCGGCAGACCCGCCGCCCACCAGTCCTTCACCCGCTCGTAGGTGATCGAGCGGCCGGCGTCGAAACTCGCGATCCGGTAAGCCCCCGACCCCAACGGCGGCTCGAGCGTCGTCTCGGTGATCGAGCGCTTCTTGCCGTCCGGCCCGGTGCCCTCCCACCAGTGCTTCGGCAGCACCATCAGCTGGCCGACGATCTGCGGCAGCTCGCGATTGCCGGCCTCGTCGAAGGTGAAGGTGACCTCGCGCTCGCCGGTCACCGCCGCCGATTTGACGTGCTTGTAGTAGAAGGCCTGGCTCGGGTTGTTCTGGGTCAGCACGTCGAACGACCACACCACGTCTTCCGCGGTGATCGGCTGCCCGTCCTGCCAGCGCGCCTTCGGGTTCAGCCGATAGGTGGCGGAGGAATAGTCGGCCGGCCACGTCACCGCCTCGGCGATCTCGCCGTATTCGGTCGAGGCCTCGTCGAGCGCGGAGGTCATCAGGCTCTGATAGAGCAGATCGAGCCCGGCCGCCGGATTGCCCTTGGCGATCACCGGATTGAACGTGTCGAAGGTACCCGTGTCGGAGAGCCGCACCAGCCCGCCCTTCGGCGCGTTCGGGTTGACGTAGTCGAAGTGTTTGAAGTCGGCCGGATATTTCGGCTCGCCCATCAGCGAGGCACCATGCCGCCACACCCGCTCGTCGGCGCGTCCGGGGGAGAGCCCCGCGACGAGCACCAGGGCGGCGAGGGCGAGGGCGGCGAACGGGCGGGACGGGCGCATGGGGGCGATCTCTCGGGGGAAGGTCCACGTGTCCGGCGAGCCGAACAGAAGATTCGGGCGAGATTATACCGGCGCGACGGCGCGCGAAGCGCCGCGATCGTCGCGCCCGGCGAAGACGGCGACGGCCGGGATCGCTCCCGGCCGCCGAACCGCGAAAAAGCGAGCGTTTCCGCGCCTCACTTGAAGGATTCGGGGGTGTCCGACATCGAGTTCAAATAGGCGATCACGGCTGCGCGATCGGCCGCGTCGGAAAGCCCGGCGAAGCCCATGGCGGTGCCGGGGACGAAGCCCTTCGGGTTGGTGACGAACTTGTCGAGGTCCTCGACCGTCCACTTCTCGCCCGCCTTGCCGCGATCGGCCATGGCGCCGGAATACTTGAAGCCTTCCATGTGCGCCTTCGGGCCGCCGATCACGCCCCACAGGTTGGGGCCGACCTTGGCGCCCTGGCCCTTGTCGATGGAATGGCAGGAGGCGCACTTGGAGAAGATCTTCTTGCCGGCCGCCGCGTCGGCGGTCTTCAGGCGTTCGGCGATCGGCGCCACCTTCGGCTCCTCGGCCTTGGCCGCCCCGCCGGCCGCCTCGCCGCCGACCGCCACCTTGAAGCCCGGCTTGGCGGGCATCTCGGGCGCGAAGATGAAATTCGAGGTCATGCCGACCACCATCGCCCAGATGCCGGCGCCGCACAGCGCTCCCACCACCTTGTTCACGTCGCTGAAGCTCATGATCGTATCCGCCCCTTCGTCGCGCCGACCGCGCGACCGTGCTCATCCCAGACACCCGTCGCGCCGACCGCGACGCGACCCATGCCGAAACACCCCTCGCGCGCGCGAAGGGGTCTCGGTTCGATCGACGACGCCTTCCGGGGGACACGCCCCTCGTCCCCGTTTCGTCGAAGGCATCGCGGGAGGGCGGCGTCGAGCGGGACACTACGTGCTTTCCCGCGAGCCTGTCCATAACTATAAGGACGCTCGATTTCCATCCGTCCTGTGGGTGATACCCATGTCGAATGCCGTCTCGTCTCCGCTCGTTCTGATCCCCGCGCGCATGGCCGCCACTCGTTTGCCGGGCAAGCCGCTCGCCGACGTGTGCGGCGTACCGATGATCGTCCAGGTGTGGCGCCGCGCCCGCGAAGCCGACGTCGGTCCGGTGGTGGTGGCGACCTCAGAAGCGGAGATCGTCGCGGCGGTGAAGGACCACGGCGGCGAGGCGGTGCTGACCCGGCCCGACCATCCCTCCGGCTCCGATCGCATCTTCGAGGCGCTCGGCCGGATCGATCCCGACGGCCGCCACGACGTCGTGGTCAACGTCCAGGGCGACCTGCCGACCATCGATCCCGACGCCGTGCGGGCCGCCGTGACGCCGCTCGCCGACGCAGCCGTCGACATCGCCACGCTGACCGCCGAGATCGTCCGCGACAGCGAGAAGACCGACCCCAACGTGGTCAAGGTGGTCGGGTCGCCGATCGCGCCGAACCGCCTGCGCGCCCTCTACTTCACCCG
>JAAYVT010000098.1 GCA_012517025.1 Phyllobacteriaceae bacterium
CGCTGCTGCTCGCCGTCACGGCCTTCCTCGGCCGCCGTCGCGAGCCGGCCCGCCCGCGACCGCTGCCGCGCGACCGCGCCGCCCGTCGCCGCCTGTGGCCCGACGTCGGCGTCAAGACCGTGGTCGAGGCGATCGACGAGCCCTGCATCGTCGTCGACGCCGCCGGCGCGGTGCGCTGGTTCAACCGCGAAGCCGCCACCCGCGTGCCGACGCTGAAGCGCGGCGAGCCGTTGTCCTTCGCCATCCGCGTCACCGTGTTGCTCGACGCGGTCGACACGGTGGTCGCCCTCGGTCGCTCCGAGACCGTCGAATGGCAGGACAAGGTGCCGACCGAGCGCTGGTCGCGCGGTCACTTCGCCCCGCTGTTCGTGCCGCCCAACCTGCCCGACGGCGACCGTCCGCCCGATTTCGTGATGATCCGCATCGAGGATCTGACCGAGGCGCGGCGGCTGGAGCGGATGCGCGCCGATTTCGTCGCCAACGCCAGCCACGAGCTGCGCACGCCGCTCGCCGCCGTCACCGGCTTCATCGAGACCCTGCAGGGGCCGGCCCGCGACGACACCAAGGCGCGCGAGAAATTCCTCGCGGTGATGGCCGAGCAGACCGGACGGATGAAGCGCCTGATCGACGACCTGTTGTCGCTGTCGCGGGTGGAGATGCGCGCCCACCTGCGCCCCGACGCCCGCGTCGACCTCGCCGAGGTGCTCGGCCACGTCGTCGATCTGGTGACGCCGACGGCCCGCGCCCAATCGGTCGCGGTGACGCTCGCCGATCCCGGCCCCGCCCGCTTCGTCCGCGGCGATCGCGACGAGCTCGTCCAGGTCTTCGCCAACTTGCTGGAAAACGCCGTCAAATACGGTGGTGACCGGGTCGAGGTCACGCCGAGCGTGGTCGACGGCCGCGTCGCCGTGGCGGTGCGCGACCACGGTCCCGGCATCGATCCGGTCCACTTGCCACGCCTGACCGAACGTTTCTACCGCGCCCACACCGAGACCTCCGGCGCCAAACGCGGCACCGGTCTCGGCCTCGCCATCGTCAAGCACATCGTCGGTCGCCACGGCGGCCGGCTCGAAATCGCGAGCCGCGTCGGCGACGGTTCGGTCTTCACCGTCGTGCTCGACCCCTGGGTCGATCCGCCGCGACCGAACAGGGAACCGACGGAAAAACAAGTCGTTGAACCGTCATCAAACTGACGTTTCGATGTCATAGGTAGGGGCGACCGCGCCGTGGGGCGGGCGGTCGTGGCCATCGATGCGCCGGCACCCCCACGACACCAGGAGTTCGTCCGATGCCCAACCATACCGTCGTCGCCTACGACCAGGAACTTAAGGAACTCGCCGGCCGCATCGCCGAGATGGGCGGTATGGCCGAGGGTCTGGTCGCCGACGCGATCACCGCGCTGGTGCGCGGCGACACGGCGCTCGCGCAGCGCGTCATCCTTTCCGATGCCCGGCTCGATCGGCTGCAGCGCACCGTCGAGGAACAGGCGGTGGTGATCATCGCCAAGCGCCAGCCGATGGCCCTCGACCTGCGCCAGATCTTCACCGCGATGCGCATCTCCGGCGACCTCGAGCGGGTCGGCGATCTCGCCAAATCGATCGCCAAGCGGGTCGTCGCGATGGGCGGCGCGATCCAGGTCAAGCGCGTGGTGATCGGCGTCGAGCATCTCTCCGAGATCGCGCTGGAGCAGCTGAAGGGCGTTCTCGACGCCTACGCCGCCCGCGACAAGGAAGTGGCGATGAAGGTGCGCGAGCGTGACGAGCAGATCGACGCGCTCTACACCTCGCTGTTCCGCGAACTCCTCACCTACATGATGGAGGATCCGCGCAACATCACCTTCTGCACCCATCTCCTGTTCTGCGCCAAGAACATCGAGCGCATCGGCGACCACGCCACCAACATCGCCGAGGCGGTGCACTATCTGGTCACCGGTGAGCAGCTCGCGGACGACCGCCCGAAGGGCAACGACGCCGAGCAGATGAAGATCGAAGGCGAGGCCTGAGGGAAGCGAGGGACCGATGGCCCGCGTACTGATCGTCGAGGACGAGGAGGCCCTCGGCCTCCTCCTGCGCTACAATCTGGAGAGCGAGGGGTACGAAGTCGAGGTCTGCCCGCGCGGCGACGACGCCGATACGCGTCTGCGCGAGAGCACACCCGACCTGCTGATCCTCGACTGGATGCTGCCCGGTCTCTCCGGCATCGAGCTGTGTCGCCGGCTGCGCACCCGGCCGGAGACCGAGCGTCTGCCGATCATCATGTTGACGGCGCGTGGCGAGGAGAGCGAACGCATCCGCGGCCTCTCCACCGGTGCCGACGACTATGTGGTCAAGCCCTTCTCCACCGCCGAG
>JAAYVT010000099.1 GCA_012517025.1 Phyllobacteriaceae bacterium
CGACGCCTATCGCAAGCCCTCGCCGAACGCTCCGGTGGCGCCGGCGGAGGAGAAGTCCTCGTGGAAACCGAGTTGGTGGCCGATGTGAGCCGCCGATCCCGGCGAGCGTCGCCGCGGGGTCGCGTCCTCGTCGCCGCGGTCGTCGACAACCGGAGATGAAGGTGTTGGCCCGCCCGATTTCGCGCTTCCTCCTCGCCTCGGCGCTCCTCGCCGGACTGGTGTCCCCGACGCTGGCGGAAGGTCCCGTCGCGCCGCCGCCGGCCACCGAGACGCAGGCCGCCCCGATGATCGGCGCGCAGGCGAGCAGCTTCCAGCTGCCGAACGGCCTGACCGTGGTGGTGATCCCGGATCACCGCTCGCCGGTGGTCACCCACATGGTGTGGTACAAGGCCGGGTCGGCGGACGAGCCGGCGGGCAAGTCCGGCATCGCCCATTATCTCGAACATCTGATGTTCAAGGGCACCAAGGCCAATCCGGGCGGCGCCTTCTCCACCAAGGTCGCCGCCGTCGGCGGCCAGGAGAACGCCTTCACCTCGTGGGACTACACCGCCTATTACCAGCGCGTCTCCAAGGAGAACCTGGGGCTGGTGATGAGCCTCGAGGCCGACCGGATGCAGAACCTGCAGTTCGACTCGGCGACCGCCGCGCCGGAGCTGAAGGTGGTGCTCGAGGAACGCTCGATGCGCACCGACAACGATCCCTCGACGCGGCTCGGCGAGGCGGTCGACGCGGCGCTGCACCCCAATCATCCCTACCGCATCCCGGTGATCGGCTGGCGCGCCGAGATCGAGAAGCTGACGGCGGACGACGCCAAGGCCTTCTACGATCGCTTCTACACCCCCAACAACGCGGTGCTGGTGGTGGCCGGCGACGTCGACGAGGTGGCGGTGCGCGATCTCGCCCTGACCTATTACGGCCGGGTGCAGAAGCGGGCCGAACCGGGCCGGCGGGCGCGGCCGAAGGATCCCGACCTCGACGTGATCGAGACGGTGCGGCTCGCCGACGAGCGGGTGACGCAGCCGTCGTGGCGTCGGGTGTGGCGAGTGCCGTCGAGCCACACCGCGCAGCCGAACGTCTCGGAATCGCTGGAACTGCTCGCCGACACCCTCGGCGGCGGCTCGACCAGCCGGCTCTATCGCACCCTGGTGGTGGAGAAGGGCCTCGCCGCCCAGGTCGCGGCCTACTACCAGTCCGATTCGCTCGACGACGGCCGCTTCGTGATCGCCGCGGTGCCGCGCGACGGCGTCGGCTTCGACAAGTTGTCCGCCGCGATCGACGCGATCGTCGCCGACGTCGCCAAGACCGGCGTGCCGGCCGACGAGCTCGCCCGCTCCAAGACCAAGGTCTACGCCGAGGCGATCAAGGTGCAGGACAATCAGGCCTCGCTCGCCCGCATCTTCGGCGCCGAGCTGGCGGTCGGCGGCACGCTCGACGCGGTCCGCACTTGGCCGGCGCGCATCCGCGCGGTGACCGGCGACGACGTGCGGGCGGCCGCCGGCGACTGGCTGCACGTCGAGGGCTCGGTGACCGGCGAGCTGGTGAGCGCCCCGGCTTCCGGCAAGCCTCGCGCCAAGGCGTCGAGCCCGATGTCCTTCGGCGGTCCCTCCGGACCGATCCGCCTCTTCGAGACGCCCGCCGGCGTCGCCACCGACACGCCGTGATCGGCGAGAGGATGCCCGCCATGACGTCTCGTCGCTTCCCGATTCCGTCGCGTTTCGGCGCGGTCCTCGCGCTCGTCGCGGTGTTCGCCGTCGGCCTCCTCGGCGCGGTCGCGCCGGCGGCGGCGGGGCGGATCCAGAAGGTGGTGTCGCCGGGCGGCATCGAGGCGTGGCTGGTGGAGGAGCACGCGGTGCCGCTGATCGCGGTCGACTTCTCCTTCGAGGGCGGCTCGACCCAAGATCCGACCGGCAAGGAGGGCACGGTCAACCTGCTCACCACGCTGCTCGACGAGGGCGCCGGCGATCTCGATTCGCAGACCTATCAGACCAAGCTCGAGGAATCGGCGATCGATCTGTCGTTCTCCGAGGATCTCGACCGCTTCTCCGGCGAGATGAAGACGCTCAGCGAGAACCGCGACCGCGCCTTCGACCTGTTGGCGTTGGCGCTCGCCAAGCCGCGCTTCGACAAGGAGGCGGTCGAGCGGATGCGGACGCAGACCATCGCGGCACTGCGGCGGGCGAGCCGCAACCCGGAGACCGTCGCTTCCCGGCTGTGGGCGAAGACGGTGTTCGGCGATCACCCTTACGGCCGACCCGGCGAGGGCACCGAGGCGACGGTGCAGGCGATCGGCATCGCCGACCTGAAGGCGGCGCACGACCACATCTTCGCCCGCAAGGGCCTGAAGATCGCGGTGGTCGGCGACATCGACGCCGCCACTCTCGGTCCGGCGCTCGACCGCATCTTCGGCGCGCTGCCGGCGGAGAGCCGGCTCACGGCGGTCGCCGAGACGACGCCCAAGGCGGGGGTGAGCGCGCACGATGCCGTCGACGTGCCGCAGGCGGCGATCCGCTTCGGCCTGCCCGGGTTGAAGCGGGCGGACCCCGACTTCATCGCCGCCTATCTGATGAACCACATCCTCGGCGGCGGTACCTTCTCCTCGTGGCTCTACACCGAGGTGCGCGAGAAGCGCGGCCTCGCCTACACCATCGCCACCGGGTTGGTGCCGCAGGAGCACGCCGGCCAGTTCGTCGGCTTCGTCGGCACTTCGGCCGAACGGGTCGACGAGACCATGGGGCTGGTGCGGCGGGAGCTGGCGCGGATGCGCGACGTCGGGCCGACGGAGGAGGAACTCGTCGCCGCCAAGGCCTATCTGATCGGCTCCTATCCGCTGCGCTTCGACACCTCCGACAAGATCGCCGGCGCGCTGCTCGGCATCCAGGTCGAGAACCTCGGCATCGACTACGTCGACAAGCGCAACGCGATGATCGAGGCGGTGACGCTCGACGACGTCAAGCGCGTCGCCGGCCGCCTGCTCGCGGAGGCGCCGAGCTTCGTGGTGGTGGGACCGAACGTGCCGCAGGCGCCGCCGACGCCGGAGCCGTCGCCGAAGAAGAAGTGAAGCTCGCCGACCCGGCGCGGGCGAAATCCGGCGAAGGGGTTCCGCCCCCTCGCCTCCGTCTCACCACACCAGACGCGACACCATCGCGGTGACGGCGAGATCCTCGTCCATCAGACGGATCTCGACGCGCTTGGGATCGGGATCGTCGAGCGGGCCGAAATCGGCGCCGTGGATGCCCGAGGTGACGAACAGGACGTCGAGCTTCTGGCCGTAGGCGCCGCGCACGTCGGTCGCCAGACCGTCGCCGATCGCGAGCACCCGCAACCGATCGAACGGTCGACCGCAGACGGCGGCCAGCCGCAGCCGCGCCTCTTCGTAGACCGGCGGATAGGGCTTGCCGACCAGCACCGCCTCGCCGCCGTATTCCTCGAAGACGCGGGCGAGCGCGCCGGCGCACCACACCCGCTTGGTGCCGCGCTTCACCACGATGTCGGGGTTGGCGCAGATCATCGGCAGGCGCCGCTCGGCGAGCGAGGCGAGACGGGCGCGGTAATCCTCGGGGGTCTCGACGTTGTCGTCGTAGAGGCCGGTGGCGACCACCGCCTCGGCGCGGGTGTCGTCGACGAGCTCGATCGGCAGCCCCTCGTAGAGGGCGAGATCGCGATGGGGACCGACGTGCAGCACGGCGCGCTCGGGCCGCGCCATCAGGATCTCGCGGGTGACGTCGCCGGAGGTGAGGAGATCGTCGTAGGCGTCGGCGGGCACGCCGAGCTTGGCGAGCTGGTCGTGGATCGGCTCGGCCGGACGCGGCGCATTGGTGAGCAACACCACTCGGCCGCCGCCGGCGCGATAGGCGCGCAGCGCCTCGACCGCGCCGGGGAAGGCGGCGACGCCGTTATGGATGACACCCCAGACGTCGCACAGGATCGCATCGTAGTCCTTCGCCAGGGCGGAGAGACCGGGAATGCGGCGTGGCGACAGAGTGAGCATCGAAGACCTCGTTCCGTTTGGGAAAGTCGCGACCTTATCGTTCGCCTTGCTGCACCGCAACAAGCATCCGATTACCGCATGAGAGCACGGATCGGTGGGCGAGCCCACGCCGACCCGGTGACGGGCGGCGACGAATCCGCGACAATGGTCCCTTCGAAGAAGGATCCGCCGTTCATGTATGTCCGTCAGCTGTCGGAAACCACCGTCAATCGCATCGCCGCCGGCGAGGTGATCGAGCGGCCGGCGAGCGTGGTCAAAGAGCTGGTGGAGAACGCCCTCGATGCCGGGGCGAGCCGGATCGAGGTGGTCACCGCCGGTGGCGGCAAGACGCTGATCCGGGTCACCGACGACGGCTTCGGCATGGCACCGGACGATCTGGCGCTGGCGGTTCAACGCCATTGCACCTCCAAGCTCGCCGAGGACGACCTCTTCCGAATCGACAGCCTGGGCTTTCGCGGCGAGGCGCTGCCGTCGATCGGGGCGGTGGCGCGGATGGCGATCGCGACCCGGCGGGGCGACGACGCGCACGGCTGGGAGATCGAGCTCGACGGCGGGCGGGTCTCCGAGGTGCGGCCGAGCGCGATCTCGCGCGGCACCCGGGTCGAGGTGCGCGACCTGTTCTTCGCCACGCCGGCGCGGTTGAAGTTCCTGAAGTCGGACCGGGCGGAGACGGCGGCGATCACCGAGGTGGTGAAGCGGTTGGCGCTGGCGCGCCCCGACGTGCGCTTCTCGCTCTCCGGCGCCGACCGCAGCGCGCTCGACTGGCCGGCGAGCCGGACCGGCGACGCGCTGGAGGGCCGCGTGGCGGCGATCGTCGGCGACGACTTTCTGGAGAACTCGCTCGTCGTCGACGCCGAGCGCGAGGGGGTGCGGCTCTTCGGCCGGATCGGCTTGCCGACCTTCCACCGCGCCGCCTCGACGCAGCAGTATCTGACCGTCAACGGCCGGCCGGTGCGCGACAAGATGTTGTTCGGGGCGATCCGCGGCGCCTATGCCGACGTGATGTCGTCGGACCGCCACGCCGTGGTGGTGCTCGACGTCGCGGTCGATCCGACCGAGGTCGACGTCAACGTGCATCCGACCAAGGCCGACGTGCGGTTCCGCGATTCCGGCCTGGTGCGCGGGCTGATGGTCGGAGCGTTGCGCCAGGCGCTCGCCGGCGCCGGCCACCGCGCGACCTCGACCGGCGGCGCGGCGACGCTGGCGGCGCTCAGGACCGGTGGCGCCGCGACTTGGGAACCGGCGCGGCGGACGCCCGGCTGGACGCCGCCCTCCGGCCCGTTGTGGCGGGCGGCGGAG
>JAAYVT010000100.1 GCA_012517025.1 Phyllobacteriaceae bacterium
ACCGCGTAGGCCTCGCCGAGCCGGTCGAAGCCGCGGTTGAAGCCCGAGGCGAGACCGTGGCCGAGGCGCCCGAGCAGACTCGTCTGCCCGCGCGGGTCGTGCGGACGCAACAGCATCGCGGCGAGCGCCGGCGACAGGGTCAGCGAGTTGATCGCCGACAGAATCGTCGACACCGCGATGGTGACGGCGAACTGACGGTAGAACTGCCCGGTGATGCCGGAGACGAAGGCGGTCGGCACGAACACCGCCGCGAGCACCAGCGCGATCGCGACGACGGCGGTGCCGACCTCGTCCATCGTGGTGTGGGCGGCGTCGCGCGGCCGCATGCCCTCGCGGATGTTGCGCTCGACGTTCTCCACCACCACGATCGCGTCGTCGACGACGATGCCGATCGCCAGCACCAGACCGAACAGGGTGAGGTTGTTGAGCGAGTAGCCGAGCGCCTCGAGCACCGCGAAGGTGCCGATCAGCGACACCGGGATCGCCACCAGCGGGATGATCGCGGTGCGCCACGACTGCAGGAACACGATCACCACGATCACCACCAGGCCGACCGCCTCGAACAGCGTCTCGTAGACGCTGTCGACCGAGGCCTGGATGTATTCGGTCGGATTGAAGCCGATGACGTAGGTCAGCCCCTGCGGGAAGTTGCGCGACAGCTCGCTCATCTGGTCGCGGATCTGCTTGGCGGCGGCGAGCGCGTTGGTGCCCGGCCGCTGGAAGATGCCGATGTTGACCGCCGGCTTGCCGGAATAGGCCGAGACGTTGGTGTAGCTCTGCGCCCCGATCTCCACCCGCGCGACGTCGCGAAGCCGCACCACGCGGCCGTCGGCGGTCGAGCGCACGATCACGTCCTCGAACTGCTTCGGGTTGTCGAAGCGGCCTTGCGTGCGCACCACCATCTCGAAGGCGTTGTCCTTCGGCGCCGGCTGCGCTCCGAGCGTGCCGCTCGACACTTGGACGTTCTGCGCCTTGACCGCCTGGACGACGTCGTCGGCGACGAGGCCGAGGCCGGCGAGCTTCTCCGGATCGAGCCAGATGCGGAGCGAATAGAGCCGTTCGCCGAAGATCGTCACCTCGCCGACGCCGTCCAGACGCAACAGCGGGTCGCGGACGTTGGCGCGGGCGTAGTTCGACACGTAGAGCGGATCGAGCGACCCGTCCGGCGAGAACATCGTCACCACCATCATGATGTCGGGCGACGATTTGTTGGTGGTGACGCCGGTCTGCTGTACCGCCTGCGGCAGGCGGGGCAGGGCGACGGCGACGCGGTTCTGCACCAGAACCTGCGCCTTGTTGAGGTCGGTGCCGAGCTTGAAGGTGATGGTCAGTGCCATCGAGCCGTCGGCGGAGGCGTAGGAGGACATGTAGAGCATGTCCTCGACGCCGTTGATCTGCTCCTCGAGCGGGGTGGAGACGGTGGCGGCCACCGTCTCGGCGTCGGCGCCGGGATAGTTGGCGCGCACCACGATGGTCGGCGGCGCGATCTCCGGATACTGCGACACCGGCAGCACCTCGAAGGCGACGAGGCCGACGATCACCATCAGGATCGAGACGACCGAGGCGAAGATCGGCCGACGGACGAAGAAGTGGGCGAAGCGCATGCGGCGGACCTCTTCACTTCGCCGGCTGGGCGGTCGACGGCAGCGTGGTCGCCTTCGGCGTCACCTTCACTCCCGGCCGGATCCGCACGAGCCCGTTGATCACGATGGTCTCCGAGCCGTCGAGCCCGGAGCGCACCAGTCGGTAGCCGTCGATCTTGGGGCCGACCGTCACCGGCTTCGGCGTCACCGAGCCGTCCTCGGCGGCGAGATAGACGATGCGCCGGGTCTGATCCGAGGCGATTGCCTCGTCCGGCACCAGCACACCCTGCTTCGGACCGCCGACCGGGATGCGGACGCGGCCGAAGAGGCCGGGGGTCAGGAACAGGTCGCCGTTCGGCACCCGGGCGCGGAGACGCATCGTGCCGGAGGCTTGGTCGACCCGGTTGTCGACGAAGTCGATCACCGCCGCCCGCTTCGGCTCCGCCTCGTCGGAGGTGCCGACGGTCACCGCGGTGCCGACGAGCGAGCCCTTGGCGCCGCTCTCGGCGAGCGCCCGCTCGAGCGTCAGGAAGGTACCCTCGTCGAGTTCGAAGTAGAAGTCGATCGGATCGGCGGCGACGATGGTGGCGAGCGAGGTGTCGGCGGCGCCGACCAGCGTGCCCTCGGACACCAGCGCCCGCGACATCCGCCCGTCGAAGGGGGCGCGGATCTCGGTGAACTCGAGATTGAGGTCGGCCGCCTGCAACGCCGCCTTGTCGCCGGTCGAGCGGGCCTGCGCCTGCAGCAGCGCCTGCCGCCGCTGGTCGAAGGTCTGATCGGTGATGTTGCCGGTCTTCTGCAGCTGCAGGGCGCGATCGAGGTCCGATTGGGCGAACTGCAACGTGGTGTCGGAGACCGACACCGCGGCCTTGGCCTGATCGACCGCCGCCTTGTAGGGGCGCGGATCGACGGTGAAGAGCAGGTCGCCCTTCTTGACGAAGGCGCCGTCGGCGAAGCCGGCCGCGAGCAGATAGCCCGGCACCCGCGACTTGATCGTCACCGATTGGGTGGCGTCGAAGCGGCCGGTGAAGATCTGGGTCTCCTGCACCTCGCGGACGATCGGCTTGGCGACCGTCACCACCGGCCCGGCCGGCGGCCCGCCGGCGGGGGCGGTCTGGGCGGTCGAGGGAAGGGAGTGAACGAGGAGGAGAGCGGCGGCGGCGAGCGCCGCGCCGGCGGCGGTGAGACGGACGGCGGACACCCGCATCGGCGGACCTCGGCTGACGAGAAACGACACGAGGCCGGAGCGTCGCTCCGGCCTCGTCACCATATCAGCATGAATACGGACTCCGCGTCACCTGTCGTCTGCGTCACGAATCGGCGATGCGGGCGGCGGGTCAGGCGGCCTCGGCCTGTCCGGCGATTTCGCGCAGCCGCTTCGCCGCGGCGGGGGTGAACTCGGCGATGGCGAATTCGACGCCGATTCGTCCCTGTTCGATCCACCGCACCGTGGCGGGCAGCTCGATGCCGGGAACCCCGGACAGCGCCAGCCGCTCGCCGATGCGCACGGTGAGATCGCCGGCCTCGATCTGGGCGCCGGTCATCGACACGTCGACCACCATCCGCCGGGTCCGCCGACCGTCGGCGAAGATCACATCGGCCTCGTGTCCGGCCGGCACGCGCGGTTCGCTGGCGAGCCGGCGGTCGAGCGGGCCGCGCCGGAGGCGGGCGAGGAAGTCGCGCACCGTCTCCGAGAGGCGTCCGCCTTCCGAGGTCAGGGTGTGTGAGGTGGCGAAGATGCCGCCGGCGAGTTCGGCGGTCGTGCGGGCGGTCGTGCCGATGCCGGAAATGTCGTCGGTGACCCGGCGCGAGCCGGCGAAGGCGTTGCCGACCGAGCGGGCGATCTCGCCGGTCGCCGCGATCTGCGCCTCGACCGAGCCGCGCATGGCGCTGGTGATGGCGTCGATCTCGGCGATGGTCTGGCCGATGCCGGTGATGCTCTCGACCGCCGCGCCGGTGGCGCTCTGCACTTCGGCGATGTGGCGGGAGATCTCGCCGGTCGCCTTGCCGGTCTGCTCGGCGAGCCCCTTGACCTCGGCGGCCACCACCGCGAAGCCGCGCCCGGCCTCGCCCGCCCGCGCCGCCTCGATGGTGGCGTTGAGGGCGAGGAGATTGGTCTGCGCCGCGATCTGGTCGATCAGGCCGATCACCACCCCGATCTTCTCCGCCGCCTGACTGAGGCCGGAGACGATGTGGCCGGTCTCCTCGGCGCGAGTGACCGCGGTCCGGGCGATCGCCGCCGACCGCTCGACCTCCTCGCCGAGCCCGTGCGCCGACGCGGTCAGGCGCTCCGCCACGTCCGCAGCCTTCTGCACGTCGCCGGAGGCTTCCTGCGACGACCCGGCGACCGATCCGGCCCGCTTCTCGGTGTCGTCGGCGCCCTCGCTCACCGTGGTGGCGTTGTCGCCGAGTTCGACGGCGGTCATGATCAGGTTGTCGACGATCGAGCCGATGGTGTCGGCGAAGTCCTCGGTCGACACGTCGAAGGCCTGCACCCGGCTCTGGATCGCCTGCGCCGCCTCGTTGATCGTCACCGAAGCGCGCAACAACGCGCCGTGCATGCCGTCGGGCAGGATGCGGCGCCAATAGTGATTGTGCCGGACCGCGTCCATCGCCGCGCTCGACTCGCGTACGAAGGCGTCGATGTGGTCGGCCATGTCGTTGATCGCCTCGGACAGTTCGCCGACCATGCCCCACTGGTCGTAGCAGGTGTCGCGCCGCTCGAAGTCGCCGCGCCCGAGCGCTTCGCAGACCACGATCGCCCGCTCCACCCCGGCGTGGACGTGCACGGCGACCCACAGGCCGGCGATCGCCGCCAACGCCGCCGTCGCCATCAGGCCGATCGCCACCCACGGCGACCCGAGCAAGATCGCCACCGTGGCGCCGGCGATCGCCGTCAGCCCGACGACGCCCGGAGCCAGGGCTTCAGAGCGAAAAGATGAGTTCGTCATAGCTGCTGGCCTTCGACTTCACGATGTCGATCATCTGGGCGTAGGAGGCGCGCAGCCCCTCCTTGGCGTTGGGATGCGAAGCTTCGGTCTGGAGCAGCGTCGCGTAGAGCGGCTCGATCACTTCGTGCACGACGCGCCGGTCCGGCACCCGTCGATTGGAGTGATAGCCGGTCACCGTGCCGGCGTCGTCGTAGGACGGGGTGACGTGGGCGAACACCCAATAGAAGTCGCCCGATCGCGCCATGTTCTTCACATAGGCGAAGACTTCCTTCTCCTCGCCGAGCCGGTCCCACAACAGCTTGAACACCGCCCTCGGCATGTCGGGATGGCGGATGATCGAATGCGGGGCCCCGGTCAACTCGCCGCGCGTGTAGCCGGCGATGCGCGAGAAGGTCCGGTTGGCATAGGTGATCCTGCCCTTGAGATCGGTCTTGGAGACGATGATCTCGTCGGAGCCGAAGGTGATCTCGTGGCGTGTCGGACGAATCTGGGGAGCCATGCGCTCGTCGGCCTCCTCCGGTTGAAGACTCTTCTTTCCACCAGAATGCGTTCGCCGGGGTTAATGAAGGATGTGCGCCCACCTAAGCGTTTTCACTCGAACGACACCAT
>JAAYVT010000101.1 GCA_012517025.1 Phyllobacteriaceae bacterium
CCCTCCTTCCGCTTCCCCGACGCTTTCGACGCCGGTGCGGTGGACGGTTTTCTGGAGGTGTTCGAGGGGAGCGGAGCGAACTGGTCCTACGTTCGGCCGGGCGGCGCTCGCCCCTTCGGTGTTGTCGAGACGGCGGAGAAGCGAGAGATCTCCAACCTTTGCTGCACCGGCCTGTACCACTTCGGACGCGCCGGCCTTTTCGCGGCGGCTTACGCCACCCAGGAGAGGCTCAGCGCCGGTGAACTCCAGGGAGGAGAACTCTACGTCGCTCCACTCTATAATGAACTCATCCGCGTGGGGCGTGACATCCGCTACGCCTTAATCCGGAAAGACGACGTGATCTTCTGCGGCGTTCCCAACGAGTACGAGGAACTTCTCGCCCGGCCATACCAACGGCGATGATAGGATCGTATGATGCTTAGTGTCGATGATGTCGAGTTCCTGACGGTCATGGATCGCGGTCAGGACGATCCCTTGAGGGACTATTTCCTCAGGGAACTGGCGGCCGTGTTTCCGTTGGACGAGATGGATCATGTGCTCGGAGCCTACATGGCGTTCCTGGGCCGCACACTAATCCGGAACGACCTCGGCATCCTCGTGGTCGATCGCTCGGACGCCCGACCGTTCGAGGCGATGATCGTCGGCTCAAACCCCGCGCACCGCTTCCACGGTATCGTCGAGGGGATGGAGCATGCCTTCTCGCCCGACCGCTTGGAGTACCTCCAGCGGAACCGGCGCGCCGACTGCGGCCTGTATCGCATGAGCGTCGCCGATGCCGTGGCGGCGCGTCTGCTGACGTCGATCGATGTTGTCGTTCTCACCAACATCCGGGATGCGGCCGCCGCGTGGGACGATCTCCAGGAGATCCTGAGGGAGGTCGCTCGCGCCCCCTGTCGTGTGATCCTCCACGGCGCAGACGACAAGGTTGAAGATCTCGTCAAGGGGCTGGGCCCTGCGGCGGCGACACTCGACTGGACCTTCAGCTATCCGGCGAAAGGCGACGTCTCCAGCCGCCTCGTCTCGTTCCGCGTCCAGGAATCCTCAGCCATGCGGGAGAGCGGCCCGGTCGTCGGTCGCATGGATCTCATCGGCTTCGACGCCCTGGGTTCCAGGGTCGACGTTGCGGCGCTGGCCGACAGTGAGGACAGCTATGCCGAGGTCGCCCCGGCGGGCCACATCCGCGACACGGCATCCGAGGCGGCGCCCGAGGAGGAGAGGCCCGTCATTCATCACGACGCCTTCCGTTGCGCGCATCTGCGGGGTGTCCGTTTGGCCGGGCACTCGGTCGTCATCGACCGCAAGGGCCGTCTGTTGTCCGACAGCCTGTGCGCTCAGAAGGATATGGTGGTCGAGGGGCACTATTGGGAAATACCCCGCATCGCGCCGCACGCCGATGGGGGTTACCATGTGAATTTGCCGCCGGTGGGTCAGCACTGCTACAGAAAGGCGTTGCTGCTGACCCAGGCTTGGGGGGAGAATTACCAGCACTGGTTGTTTGAAATTCTACCCCAGGTTACCGCCGCCTGGCGGACCGGTATCGATACGCTCATCGTTTCGTCGGACATTCGGCGCTATCAGCGACGCGCGCTGGAGTTGCTGGGCTTCGGCGACGACCGGGTCATCACCCATGACCTCGCGCGAACGATGTACTGCGACAGTCTGCTTGTCGGTTCTTTCACTGCGTTCAACATGTGCTGGGTTCATCCGGCGGCCCTCGCCGTTTACGATCGGCTGATGGCGGAGACAAGGAACACCGCCAAGGTCGAGACGCCGGAGTTGGTCTACATCTCCCGCTCGGACGCCGAGTGGAAGCGCCGTCTGCTGAATGAGGGCGAGTTGATCGAAAGGCTGTCCGGTCTGGGCTTCGTCGCCGTTAACCCTGGAATGTTGGACTTCGACGACGAGGTTCAAGTGCTGTCCCGCGCGAAGGTGATCGTCGGCGCGGTGGGTGCCGGGATGTCCAACGTGGTGTTCGCGCCAGCCGGAGCCGATATCGTCGCCGTTCAGTCTCCGAGTTTTGGCTTGAACAGTCGCTTCTTTCCCATGGTGGCGAGTCTGCGCCGTCAGAACTGGCACAACATCCTCAGCACGGCGCTCAATCCCGCAGCCAACGAGGTCGCCACCGGGAGGAACGACAACATCAACATCATCGTCGACATCGACCGGGTTGAGGCCAAGGTCAAGGCCATCCTGGCGGCGCGCCCGGCCCAAGAGTGAGGATTCCTGATGTTTGATTCGCTCGAGCGGGAGCTAAGGCTTTGCTTCCTGCATGTCCCCAAGGCCGGGGGAACTTCGATCGCGGCCTTTTTCGAGAAATTCTTTCACGTCCGTCAGATCAGCACGTTGCTGCCGCCGCTCGACCTGCTGAAGATGCCGTTAAGTGAACTGCGGGAAGTCCGTTTCCTCAGAACTCACGCGTTCCGTACCGTCCATCGGCTGTGCGGCCG
>JAAYVT010000102.1 GCA_012517025.1 Phyllobacteriaceae bacterium
CCCGTTCGCCAGTCGGAACGAGCCCGGCGCGCCGCGCGCCTGAGCGACGCGGTCGGGATAGGCGAGCGCCAGCAGCCGGCCGCACTCGGCGAGACCGCGGGCGAAGTCGTCGCTCGTGGCGCGCCCGGCGATCTCGGCCCAGCGGGCGGCGAGGCGTCGGGCCTCCTCGGCGCGTGGGCCGCGATCGGCGCGCAGGCGACGTACGCGGTCCTCCAGATCGGCGCCGGTGCCGCCGAGGCCCGGCTCGGAGACGATCGCCGCGATCTCGGCGGCGAGCCGCCCGGCGCCACCGCGTGCCCCGCGCACCACCATGTGGGCGAGGCGAGGGTGGAGCGGCAGGCGGCGCAGCGCCCGGCCCTCGGGAGTGATGCGGCCGTCGCCGTCGAGCGCGTCGAGGTCGGCGAGCAGCGCCACCGCCTCGTCCCAGGCCGGTTTCGGCGGCGGATCGAGGAAGGCGAGGCCGTCGGGGCTCGTCACTCCCCATTCGGCGAGATCGAGCACGATGTTGGAAAGATCCGCCTCCAGCATCTCCGGCCGATCGAAGGCGGCGAGCGCGGCGGTCGCCGGTTCCGGCCACAGCCGCCAGCACACGCCCGGCTCGGTCCGCCCGGCGCGACCGCGGCGCTGATCTGCGGAGGCGCGCGAGACGCGCACCGTCTCGAGCCGGGTGAGACCGGTATCGGGCTCGTAGCGCGGCACCCGCGAGAGGCCGCAATCGATCACGATGCGCACCCCCTCGATGGTCAACGAGGTCTCGGCGATCGAGGTGGCGAGCACCACCTTGCGCCGTCCCGGCGCGGCCGGGCGGATGGCGCGGTCCTGCTCGGCGGGCGGCAGCGCGCCGTAGAGCGGCGCGACGTCGACGCCCTCGGGCAGGGAGCCCGCGAGCGCCTCCGCGGTGCGGCGGATCTCGGCCTGTCCGGGCAGGAACACCAGCACCGAGCCGGGGTCGGAGGCGACCGCCAGCACCACCGCGCGGGCGACGTCGGCCTCCAGCCGCGCATCGGGCCGACGCGGCAGATGACGAGTTTCGACCGGGAAGGCGCGGCCCTCCGAGGTCACCAGCGTCGCCTCGCCGAGGAGATCGCGGACACGGGCGCCGTCGATCGTCGCCGACATCACCACGATGCGCAGGTCGGGGCGCAGCGCGCCCTGGGCGTCGAGGGCGAGGGCGAGGCCGAGATCGCCGTCGAGGCTCCTCTCGTGCGCCTCGTCGAAGATCACGCAGGCGATGCCGGCGAGTTCCGGATCGTCGAGGATCATCCGGGTGAACACGCCCTCGGTGACCACCTCGATCCGGGTCCGCTTCGAGACCCGCGCGTCCATGCGGACGCGGTGACCGACGAGCCCGCCGATTTCGTCGGCGAGCGTCGTGGCCATGCGCGCGGCGGCGGCGCGGGCGGCGAGACGGCGCGGCTCCAACATCACGATCCTGCCGTCGCCGCGCCAGGGGGCGGCGAGCAGGGCGAGCGGCACCCGCGTCGTCTTGCCGGCGCCGGGCGGGGCGACCAGCACGGCGTTGGGGCCGCGTGACAGCCCGTCGAGGAGGGCGGGCAGCGCCGCCTCGATCGGCAGGTCGGAGGGCGGAACGGGCGGGATCTCGATCATCATCCGCTTCTTAGCGGGCGGCGCGAGCGGGGCCAAGGGCGCAGACGGGGGGAGGGGCCGAAGGGCGGCGCGTTCACCACGTCGCCAGATCGTGGGCGCGCGTCGTTGTCGCGTCGCGCCGGCGCGCCTATCATTCCGCTCACGAAACGATGGACGCAAGCCCCGCATGCCGGTCGAACTCAGACCCTCTCAGGCGCTGAAGCTCTGGCACGACGTCACGCTCGATCTGGTGCGCGACGGCGAAACGGATCTGACCGCCCGGCAGTTGACGATCCTGCTCACCGTCTATCTCGAGCCGCCGCCGCACACGGTGCGCGGCTTGGCCGCCAAGCTCGGCGTCACCAAGCCGGCGATCACCCGCGCCCTCGACACCATGGGCGATCGCGGTCTCGTCGACCGCCGCCGCGACGAGCGCGACAAGCGCAACGTGCTGATCCAGCGCACCGTCTACGGCGCCTTGTTCCTGGAGAAGCTCGGCGACGACATCGTCAAGCGCGCCAAAGGCCTGCCGCGCTGAGGGCTCACCCCTCGAGCAGCCGGGCGACGAGCCCGCGCGCGCCCACCGTCACCTCGTCCCAGGTCCGTTCGAACCCCTCCGGGCCGCCGTAATAGGGGTCGGCGATGCCGTGGCCCTCGCGGCCGGGGACGTGATCGAGCAGCAGCGACAGCCGGGCGGTGGCGCCGCGCGGGGCGAGGCCGGCGAGATCGACGAGGTTCTGGCGATCCATCGCGACGATCTCGTCGAAGCGGAAGAAGTCGTCCACGCCGATCTGGCGGGCGCGGTAGCCCTCGATGGAGACGCCGTGGCGTCGGGCGGTGGCGCGGGCGCGCGCATCCGGCGGCTCGCCGACGTGCCAGGCGCCGGTGCCGGCGCTGTCGACCGAGACGGTGAGTCCGGCGGCGATAGCCTCGATGCGGAACGCCGCCTCCGCCAACGGCGAGCGACAGATGTTACCGAGACAGACGAAGAGAATGGAGGGTTGAAGCGTCATCGTGCGGAGAACATCGCGTTCTTTTTCTCGGAGATCAATGCGATTCGAGCATCGACAGCCTTCGCAATGCCCGATTCGAATCGCGTTTGTGCATCGTGCAGATTGCTGATGTATGAATCTATTAATATAATCGCATGTTTTCCATTTTCTATTATAGAAATAGAATTTTCTGCAGTAAATAACTCTTCCAAGAAAGGATATTTAGAAATTCTAATATCGTGGAGACAATCATATAATTTCGAAATCGCCTCAATTAATTCGCTATATGGCACTTCTATGGTATTACCAAAATTACTATTCAGTTCATTTATCTCATTTTTAGTTCTCATAGCCAAATTTTCTGCCTCGGCAGTTGCGTGTTCATTTCCGCACCATGCAAATGGTTCATCCAATTGAGTGTGATCGGCAATGTAAACCGTCAATGATTCCATAGATGTCAAAACGTCTGATCGAAGTTGCTTGATTGAAGATATTTCTTGCTCTAAGAACTTGATCGAGGCGATGTCGACATCGAGATGCATTAGGTCCAGTTGCTTCCAGACAGGCCTGCTAGCTATGTATGCCACATACAAAGCAATTCCCCAGCCGATTACATCTTTGAAATCTTTGAAGAATTCGTAGATTGTGCACGTCGTCAATCCAGAAGTTACTGAACTGCAGTCACTATAAGCCCGCGTTAGAAATAAAAACCCCATCAATAGAAACATGATAAAGGCAACCAAAACAAGGGTCGATTTCTGGAGCATGCCCCCTCCTGTTTATCTCTCGCCTCAGTAATCGACCTTCGTCAGATAGAGCCCCGCCGACGGTGCCACCGCGCCGCAGCGCGTCCGGTCGGTCGCCTCGAGCGCCGCGCGGAGGTCCGCCGCCGTCCACTTGCCCTCGCCGACCAGCTTCACCGACCCCACCATCGAACGAACTTGATTGTGCAGGAAACTGCGCGCCGACGCACGGATTTCGATCAGATCCGCGCCGGCGCGGATCACGTCGAGACGGCCGAGCGTCTTCAGCGGGCTCTTCGATTGGCAATGCGTCGAACGGAAGGTGGTGAAGTCGTGATGACCGACCAGGATCTTCGCCGCGGCGTCCATCGCCTCGACGTCGAGTCGGGTCGGCACGTGCCAGGCGCGATCCTTCTCGATCGCCAGCGGCGCCCGGCGGTCGACGATGCGGTAGAGGTAGTGGCGGGCGATCGCCGAGAACCGGGCGTCGAAACCGTC
>JAAYVT010000103.1 GCA_012517025.1 Phyllobacteriaceae bacterium
CGCGATCTCGTCGATCCCGAGGCCGGTCTCGGCCGCCACCTCGGCGAGGTCGGCGAAGCGGGCGGTCGCCTCCAGCGCCGCCTCGAGGCCGGCGGTGTGGTCGGCGACGAAGGCGGCGTCGCGGGCACCGGCGCGGTCGAGGGCGTGCAGCAGGCCGGCGAAGAGCGCGACGTCGGAGCCCGGCATCAGCGACAGATGCCGGTCGGCGATCTCGCTGGTGGCGGTGCGGCGCGGATCGAGCACGATCACTCTCGTCCCGCGCGCGGCCTTGGCGGCGGCGATGCGCTGGAACAGGATCGGGTGGCACCAAGCGAGATTGGAGCCGACCAGCACGACCAGATCGGCGGTGTCGAGATCCTCGTAGGTGCCGGGCACGGTGTCGGTGCCGAAGGCCCGCTTGTGGCCGGCGACCGAGGAGGCCATGCACAGGCGCGAATTGGTGTCGATGTTGGCGGAGCCGACGAAGCCCTTCATCAGCTTGTTGGCGACGTAATAGTCCTCGGTCAGAATCTGGCCGGAGACGTAGAGGGCGACCGAGTCCGGCCCGTGGTCGCGGATCGCGGCGCCGAATTCGCTCGCGATGCGATCGAGCGCCTCGTCCCAGGAGACCTGTCTGCCTGCGATCTCCGGATGGGTCAGGCGGCCTTCCGGGGTCAGTGTCTCGGCGAGCGTCGAGCCCTTGATGCAGAGGCGGCCGAAATTCGCCGGATGATCGGGATCGCCGGAGATGGCGACCGTCCCGTCGGCGTGCACGTCCGCCTTCACGCCGCAGCCGGTGCCGCAGTAGGGGCAGGTGGTGAGAGTCGAACGGACGATGTCGGACATGCGGCATCCCTCGCGCCGACCGGGCGGGTCGGACGTTGCAACGGTGATGGTGGTGATGCGCGGCCGGGCGGGGTCGTCGCCCGGCCGCTCTTTCTTCACTCGGCGGCGACGGCTTTCCTCGGCAGGCCGAGGCGGACGCGGTCGGCCTCGATCACCACCGGGAACTCCTCGGCGCAGCCCTCGTCGGCACCGGTCGCCTTTCCGTTCTCCAGGTCGATGACCCAGTTGTGCAGCGGACAGGCGACCTTGCGGCCGTGAACGATGCCCTCGGAGAGCGGGCCGCCCTTGTGCGGGCACTTGTTCTCCAGCGCGAAGACGGCGTCGTCGGCGGTGCGGAAGACCGCGATCTCGCGTGCGCCGATGCGCACGGTGCGGGCGCCGAGCTTCGGCAGGTCGTCGAAGGCGCAGATGTCGTACCAGGCGGTCATGATTTCCTCGCCTCCCGGGGTCATTCGGCGGCCAACGGCTGCACGATGGTGATGGGGGAGAACTCGTGCGCCTCGAAACCGGCGACACGCTCCGCCCACGGATCGACCTGAGCGAACTTCTGGGAGAAGAGGAACCGCTGCCAATAGGCCTTGCGGGTCGCCTCGTCCGCGACGATCGCTTGCTTGATCGCGTCGAGGCCGACGCGCTCCTGCCACTTGTAGATGCGCTCGAGGTACCAGGCGCCCTCGCGATACATCTGCAGCACGGCGCCGGAGTACTCGAGCACCTCCTCCTCGGTGTCGACGTGACAGAGGAGATCGGTCGCCCGGACGTGCAGGCCGGCGGCGCCGGAGATGTGCAGGTCGAAGCCACTGTCGACGCAGATCACGCCGATGTCCTTGACGGTCGCCTCCGAGCAGTTGCGCGGGCAGCCGGACACGGCGAGCTTGACCTTCGCCGGGGTCCACGAGCCCCACATCAGCTTCTCGAGCTGGATGCCGAGATCCATCGAGTTCTGGGTACCGAAGCGGCACCATTCCTTGCCGACGCAGGTCTTCACCGTGCGCAGGCCCTTGGAATAGGCGTGGCCGGAGACCAGACCGGCGTCGTTCAGATCCTTCCAGATCGCCGGCAGGTTCTCCTTGGCCACCCCGAGCAGGTCGATGCGCTGACCGCCGGTCATCTTCACCGTCGGCACGGCGTGCTTGTCGGCGATGTCGGCGATGGCGCGCAGCTCGGCCGCCGAGGTCAGGCCGCCCCACATGCGCGGGACGACGGAGAAGGTGCCGTCCTTCTGGATGTTGGCGTGGACGCGCTCGTTGATGAAGCGCGAACGGCCGTCGTCGACGTATTCGCCGGGGAAGTCGCAGACGAGGTAGTAGTTGAGCGCCGGCCGGCAGGTGGCGCAGCCACCCGGGGTCTTCCAGCCGAGCTCCTGCATGACGGCGGGGATCGCCTTCAGCTGCTTGGCGCGGATCGCCTCGCGGACCTCGCCGTGGGTCAGCTCGGTGCACTTGCACATCGTCTTGCGCGCCGCGCCCTTGAAGGCGTCGCCGAGGGTGAAGGCGAGCACCTGCTCGACCTTCGGGGCGCATTGGCCGCAGGAGGCCGAGGCCTTGGTGACCGCCTTGACCTCGTCGAGGGTGGTGAGCCCCTGGCCCTTGATCGCCGAGACGATCGCCCCCTTGCAGACGCCGTTGCAGCCGCAGATCTCCGCCTCATCCGGCAAGGCTGCAACGGCCGCCATAGGGTCCAGGGAGGCGCCCCCCTGGTAGGACTGGCCGAAGATCAGCGTGTCGCGCATGTCCGAGACGTCGGTGCCGTCGCGGATCAGATCGAAGTACCAGCCGCCCTCGGCGGTGTCGCCGTACATCACGGCGCCGACCATGCGGTCGCCTTCCAGCACCACGCGGCGATAGACGCCGCGGGCGGGATCGCGCAGCACGATGTCCTCGCGGCCTTGCGCCTCCTGGAAGTCGCCGGCGGAGAAGAGATCGCAGCCGGTGACCTTGAGCTTGGTGGAGAGCTCCTTCGGGCGGAAGGCGGCCTCCTCGCCGAGCAGGGTCTTGGCGACCACCTTGGCCTGATCGTAGAGCGGGGCGACGAGGCCGAAGAGCAGGCCCTCGAACTCGACGCATTCGCCGACGGCGAGGACGTCCGGGTCGGAGGTCAGCATCGCGGCGTTCACCTTGACGCCGCGCCCGACGTCGAGACCCGCCTCCTTGGCGAGCCGGGTCTCCGGGCGGATGCCGACCGCCATCACGACGAGATCGGCCGGGATCACGGTGCCGTCGGCGAGCTCGACGCCCTCGACTTTCTCGCTGCCCAGGATCGCCTTGGTCGAGGCGTTGGTCAGCACCTCGATGCCGCGCTTCTCGAGATCGCGGCGCAGCAACCAGCCGGCCGCCTCGTCGAGCTGACGCTCCATCAGGTGGCCCATCAGATGGATCACCGTCACCTGCATGCCGCGCAGGCGCAGGCCCGCCGCCGCCTCGAGACCGAGCAGGCCGCCGCCGATCACCACGGCGCGGGCGCCGGGGGTGCCGGAGGCCTCGATCATGGCGTTGGTGTCCTCGAGGTCGCGGTAGGCGACCACGCCCTTCAGGTCCTTGCCCGGAACGGGAATGATGAAGGGCGCCGAGCCGGTGGCGATCAGCAGCTTGTCGTAGGAGACCGCGCCGTTCTCGCCGGTGACGGTCTTCGCCGTCGTGTCGATCGCGACGACGCGCTCGCCGAAGCGGCAGGCGACTTTGTTGGCCGCGTACCAATTCTCGTCGTGGGTGACGATCTCGGCAAAGCTCTTCTCACCGGACAGGACCGGCGAAAGCATGATGCGGTTGTAGTTGCCGCGCGGTTCGGCGTTGAACAGCGTCACTTCGTAGGCGGAAGCGTCGGCCTCGAAGAGATGTTCGAGCGCTCGGCCGGAGGCCATGCCGGCGCCGATGACGACGAGTTTCTGCATGGGTTCGGTTCCTCAGCAGTACCAGGCGACGATGTGGGCGATCTCGCCGTCGCGGTGGATCGGCAGCGCGACCATCCGCTCGTAGTCGGCGGGCAGGCCGGCCTTGCCGGTTTCGACGACCGGCAGACCGGAGCCGAGGACGCGGCCGATCGGACCGGCCCAGGCCTGGGCGCGGCGCGGCGTGCCGGTCTCGTCGACCCACAGCGGCCCCTCGCGCTCACAGATGCCGTCGATCAGCACCGCGTCCTTCTTCGAGCCGACGACCGCCGAACGGGCATCCCAGATCTCGAAGCGGCGGGCGATCGGGGTGCCGCGCGCCGACAGGAGCGTCAGCACCCAGGTGTCGCCGGTCGGCACCGGCACCGGCAGGCCGAGGCCGGTGGTCAGCCCCGCCTTGCCGGCGGCGTCGGCGCGGATGAAGCGATAGCCGGAGCCGAGATCGCGCATCAGCATCGGCGTCTCGGACGCCCACACGCCGCCGGGCAGGCCCTGGCCGCGCGGGAAGTGGGTGTGCTTCGACACCCATTCGAAATGCTTGGCGGCGCCGTACCAACCGTCGTCGAGCATGAGCAGATCGTTCTGCTCGTGCCAGACCTCGATCGCACCGGTGCGGACCTCGTCGTCGCCGCACAGCACCACCAGCACCGCCTTGAGCTTCTCGCCGTCGAACACCGGCACCGCGACCGCGCTGGTCAGCCCGGCGGCGGTCGCCGCCTCGGTGCGCAGGAAGTACGAGCCCTCGAAGCCCTTCAGCACCACCGGCCGTGCTTCCGCCCAGGCCTTGCCGGGCAGGCCGGCGCCCTTGGCGAAACGGGTGGCGACGGAGGCGGCGGCGAAGTCCTTCAAGTCGCCGTAGTCGCCGGTCGACAACACCAGCTCGTCGCCCTCCGGCACCCAGACTTCCGAAACCTGAATGAAGGTCGGAACCGACCGATCCAAAACCTCGTCCATCACGCGGCCTCCTTGCCGTCGGTGTTCGTCTTCGCGGCCGCCGGCGCGGTCGCGGTCGCGGCCGGGGCGTGGGCGTGGGCGCCCTTCTCGTATTCTTCCAGGAAGCTCAGGACCTGCTCGCGGTAGGCGTAGTAGTCGGGGTGGGCGAGCAGGGCTTTGCGCGAGCGCGGGCGCGGCAGGTCGACGTCGAGGACGCGGCCGATCTGGGCGTTGGGCCCGTTGGTCATCATCACCACCCGGTCGGCGAGCAGGATCGCCTCGTCGACGTCGTGGGTGACGCAGATCGCGGTGACCTGGGTGCGGGTCCACACCTCCATCAACACTTCCTGCAACTGCCAGCGGGTGAGGCTGTCGAGCATGCCGAAGGGCTCGTCGAGGAGGAGAAGCTTCGGCGACAGCGCGAAGGCGCGGGCGATGCCGACGCGCTGGCGCATGCCGTTCGACATGTCGGAGGCCGGCTTGTCGATGGCGTCGGCGAGACCGACGCGGGCGAGGTAATATTCGGCGACCTCGGCCTTCTCGGCGCGGCTGGCGGTCGGATAGACCTCGTCGCAACCGAGCAGGACGTTCTCCTTGGCGGTCAGCCAGGGGAACAGGCTCGGCGCCTGGAACACCACGGCGCGGTCGGGACCGGCCTGATGGACCTCGCGGCCGTCGAGGACGATGCCGCCCATCGACACGTCGGTGAGGCCGGCGACCATGGTGAGCACGGTCGACTTGCCGCAGCCGGAGTGGCCGATCAGCGAGATGAACTCGCCACGCTTCATGTTGAGGTCGAAGCCGTCGACGACGGTGAGCGGTCCCTTCGGGGTCGGGTAGATCTTCTTGACCTCGTCGAACTCGACGTAGCGCTCGACGATGCCGGTCTTCGGCCGCGCCGCCTCGGCCCAGGCCTTGGGCAGCGGATCGCCGGCCTTGATCGCGGCGCGGGCCTCACGGGCCGCCGCCTTGACCTTGGCGACGTCCTCGCGGAAGTGCACCGGGATCACCTCCGGCAGATGCCGACCGTCGTCCTCGCCGTCGCCCTGCTCGATGCCCATGTCCATGAGGCACTGGGTGATCTCGTTGCGCAGGCGCTTGAACTCGATGTCGTGGTTGGAGGCCGAACGATCGCGCGGACGCGGCAGGTCGATGACGAATTCCTTGGCCAGCGTCGCGCCGGGACCGACGGTCAGCGGAATGACGCGGTCGGCGAGCAGCAGCGCCTCGTCGACGTCGTTGGTGATGAGGACGACGGTCTTCTTGTCCTCTTCCCAGATGCGCTCGATCTCCTCGCCGAGCTTCGCCCGGGTCAGCGCGTCGAGGGCGGAGAGCGGCTCGTCGAGCAGCAGCACCTCCGGGCTCATGGCGAGCGCCCGGGCGATGCCGACGCGCTGGCGCATGCCGCCGGAGAGTTCGGCCGGCTTGCGGTCACGGGCATGGCTGAGCCCGACCATGGCGATGTATTTGGCGACGCGCGCCTCCCGCTCCTCGACCGAGGCCTTGGGGAACACCGTCTCCACCGCCAGCATGATGTTGCCGTGGACGGAGAGCCAAGGCATCAGCGAATAGGACTGGAAGACCAGGCCGCGATCCGGCCCCGGCGCGGTGACCGGCTCGCCGCGCATCAGCACCTCGCCGGTGTCCGGGGTGACGAGGCCGGCGATGGTCGAGATCAGCGTCGTCTTGCCGGAGCCGGAGAAGCCGAGGATGGCGACGAACTCGCCCTCCTTGATCGTCAGGTTCACGTCGGCGAGGACGTGGGTCACGCCGTTGCCCGAGCCGTAGCTCTTGGAGACGTGTTTCAGTTCGAGGATCGGGGTCGCTTCGGTCATCGTCTCCCCCCTCAGCGCTTGGCGGAGAAGGTGAAGGCGGCCTGCAGCGCGTACATCACGCGGTCGAGCAGGAAGCCGATGATGCCGATGGTGAACACCGCCACCATGATGCGGGCGAGCGAGGACGACGAGCCGTTCTGGAACTCGTCCCACACGAACTTGCCGAGGCCGGGGTTCTGGGCGAGCATTTCGGCGGCGATCAGCACCATCCAGCCCACGCCCAGCGACAGGCGCATGCCGGTGAAGATCAGCGGCAACGACGACGGGATGACAAGCTTGAACACCTTCTTGGCCCAGCCGAGGCGCAGCACCTTGGCGACGTTCATCAGGTCCTTGTCGATCGAGGCGACGCCGAGCGAGGTGTTGATCAGGGTCGGCCACAGCGAGCACAGCGTCACCGTGATCGCCGAGACGAGGAACGACTTCTCGAACATCGGGTCGGACGAGGTGTAGAGGGCGGAGACCACCATCGTCACCAGCGGCAGCCAGGCGAGCGGGCTCACGGGCTTGAAGATCTGGACGAAGGGATTAATCGCGGCGTTCACCGTCGGCGACAGGCCGGCGACGATGCCGAGCGGGATGGCGACGACGGTGCCGATCAGGAAGCCGGTGAACACCGTCCGGAGCGACGTCAGGATCTTGTCGATGTAGGTCGGCTTGCCGACGTAGGACCGGACCTTGATCTCGGCCTTGGGATCGGCGGCGCGGATCTCGGCGTTGCGCTTGTCCTGACGCTCGTAGAAGGCCTTCTCCTTGGCGCGCTCGGCGAAGTGGTCGGACATCAGCACGCCGACCTGCTCCCACACCTCGGCGGGGCCAGGAATGGCGCCGAGCGAGGTCTGGACGCGCGGCGCCAGAACCGACCACACGCCGAGGAAGATCACCATGGCGAGGACCGGCACGCCGGCCTGTCGCCACAGCTCCTTCGACTGCGTCTTGACGCTGTCGCCGCCGATCATCTTGAGGATCGGCACGATGAACCCGAGGCCGAGGACCGACAGATAGCCCTCGATCTTGGTGATGCGCGAAAACCAGCGCTGGCGGCGGGCTTCGCGTTCGGCGGCCTTCGCGGCATCCGCGGCGAGGGTGTCGGAGGCGATCGTCATGGGTCGTTCCTTCGAGAAGGCGCATCGGCGCCGATCGGGATCCGGGTCACGTCGAGAGAGGGCGGCGCGAAAACCGCGCCGCCTCGAGGCTTCGGAAAGCGTCGGATCGGGCTCAGCCCTCGATCGCGTTGCCGACGACCTTCTGCTTGCCCTTGAGGCCGATCTTCAGGCCGTCGAGGTAGGCGTTGGGCTTCTTGCCGTCGTAGGGGATCTTGTCCATGAAGCCGTCGTCGACCGGCTTGTAGCCGTCGGAGCCCATCGGGAAGTCTTCCTTCTTCGCCTTGCCTTCGGCGACCAGCAGCTCGGCGGCCTTCATGTAGATGTCGGGGCGATAGACCTTGGCGGCGGTCTCGGCGTACCACGCATCCGACTTCGCCTCGGCGATCTGGCCCCAGCGGCGCATCTGCGTCAGGTACCACACGCAGTCCGAGTAGAAGGGGTAGGTGGCGAAGTACTTGAAGAACACGTTGAAGTCCGGCACCGGGCGCTTGTCGCCCTTCTCGTATTCGAAGGTGCCGGTCATCGAGTTGGCGATGACCTTCTCGTCGGCGCCGACGTATTCGGACTTCGACAGCAGTTTCACCGCCTCGGCGCGGTTCTTGCCGTTGCCCTCGTCGAGCCACATGCAGGCGCGGATCATCGCCTTGGTGATGGCGAGGAGGGTGTTGGGGTTCTCTTCCGACCACTTCTTGGTGACGCCGAAGACCTTCTCCGGATTGTTCTTCCAGATCTCGTCGTCGGTGATCACCGGCACGCCGACGCCCTTGAACACCGCGGCCTGGTTCCACGGCTCGCCGACGCAGTAGCCCATGATGGTGCCGGCCTCCATGGTGGCCGGCATCTGGGGTGGGGGCGTGACCGACAGCAGCGCGTCGGCGAGGATCTGACCGGAGACGTTCTCCGGGCTGTAGAAGCCGGGATTGACGCCGCCGGCGGCGAGCCAGTAGCGCAGCTCGTAATTGTGGGTGGAGACCGGGAAGACCATGCCCATCTTGAAGGACTTGCCCTCGGCCTTGAGCCCGTCGATGACCGGCTTCAGCGCGGCGGCCGAGATCGGGTGGACCGGCTTGCCGTCCTTCATCTCGACGTGCTTCTTCATCTCCTCCCAAATGGCGTTCGACACGGTGATGCCGTTGCCGTTGAGGTCCATCGAGAGGGGGGCGATCACGTCGGCCTGGGTGCCGAAGCCGATGGTGGCGCCGATCGGCTGGCCGGCCAGCATGTGGGCGCCGTCGAGCTCACCGGTGATGACGCGGTCGAGCAGGACCTTCCAGTTGGCCTGCGCCTCGAGGCTGACCTGCAGCCCTTCGTCGTCGAAATAGCCCTTCTCCAGCGCCACGGCGAGCGGCGCCATGTCGGTCAGCTTGATGAAGCCGAGCTTGACGACGTCCTTCTCGAGCTTGAGCGGCGCGGCCAGCGCCTTGGAGACGACCGAGGTCGACACCACGGCGGCTGCGCCGAGGGCGGCGGAGGACAGGAGGAAACGGCGACGCGAAAGGCGGATGGTCTGGTCGTTGGACATGAAGACCCCTCGAATTGAGCGAACGGTTGGGTTCGGATCGTTCAGGGGTCGAGTGCCACGAGGGCTCGACGACCATCCCGTTCCTCGGCACCTCCCCCGCGTGCACCGCGAGTTTCGAAGGCGTTCCGGAACGGCATCCCTGACACGAGAACCCGGCTGTGGGTTCCGATCCGTCGGACGGTCGGTCGTCGTTGACCTGTCATTCCAAATACAAGACGCGTGCCAACTCTCACAGAGTTCGAATTTCTTGCGCGGATACAGATACTTGTCGTCGATTTCCGGAAAATCGGGCGCTGCGTCGAAACCGGCGATTTGCTCGAGGAGACGTCATCGGTGGTGATCACTCCGCCCAAAATGCGAGCAGGAATGCGCACCTGGACACCGCATCGGCGGGGCGAACGCGACATGAAGACGGGGAGACCGAACGGCCTCCCCTCCTCCGTGTCGTCGCCGTCGATCGGGTCAGGCGAAGGACGCCATCTCCTCGAAATCCAGCCGCGGCGAGCGTGGGAAGAGCTTGGCGGGATCGCCGTGGCCGATGTTGGTCAGCATGAAGCTCCTCGCCGAGCCGTCGGCGAAGAAGGCGGCGTCGCAGGCGCCGGCGTCGAAGCCGCTCATCGGGCCGGTGTCGAGGCCGAGGCCGCGCAGCGCCAGCAACAGATAGCCGGCCTGCAGGGCGGCGTTCATGCGCGCCGCCGGTTCGGCGTGGGGCTGGCCGGCGAACCAGGAGCGGGCGTCGGCATGCGGGAAGAGCTTGGGCAGGCGATCGTAGAAGGCGGGGTCGAAGGCGAGGATCGCGGTGACCGGCGCGGTCATGGTCTTCTCGACGTTGCCGGGCGACAGGCAGGGCCGCAGCTTCTCCTTGGCGGCGGCGGAGGTCACGAAGACGACGCGCAGCGGCGAGGAATTGGCGGCGGTCGGCCCCATCTTCGCCAGATCGACGGCGCGGCGCAGCAGCGCCTCGTCGACCGGCTGCGGCTTCCAGCCGTTGTGGCTGCGGGCCTCCAGAAAGAGGAGATCGAGGGCGGCGGCATCGAGCGACGTGGACGACATGTTCGCGATCACCTTCGGTGAGAATCGACGGGAAGGACGGGTGCGCCCGAGTCTGCGTCGGTGATCGACCGGCACAAGACGTTTTTCGGTCGACCCGTCGTTCGACGATCGCGAACGACGTCAGCCGGCGGAGCGCACCGGCGACGGGCCGGCGGACAACCGAGCGAGAAGGTCCTCGAGCGGCTCTGGACGACCGATGCACCAGCCCTGCGCCATGTCGATGCCGATCGCGCGCACCAGCTCCAGCGTCGCCTCGTCCTCGACGAACTCGGCGATGGTGACGGCGCCGATCTTGTGGCCGACGTCGTTGATGCTCTCGACGATGGCTCGGTCGATCGGACTGACCGCGAGCTTGCGCACGAAACTGCCGTCGATCTTGAGATAATCGGCCGGGAACTGCTCCAGATAGGCGAACGAGGAGAGACCGGCGCCGAAGTCGTCCAGCATGATGGCAACGCCGGCGGCGCGCAGATCCTCGACCAACCGACGGGCGTGGGTGATGTTGTTGATCAGCGAGGTCTCGGTGATTTCGAAGCGCAGCCGATGCGGCGGCAACGCCGACTGCTCCAGCGCCTCCGCCAGGAAGGACGGCAGGCCTGGGTCGTCGAGGCTGTTGGCCGACAGATTGATCGACACCGACAGGCGCGGCACCGCCAGGATCGCCCGATCGAAGTGCTCGAGCACCCGCCGGATCATCCAGCGATCGACCGACGCCATCAGGCCGTAGCGCTCGGCGGCGGGGATGAAGGCCCCCGGCGCCAGCAACCGGCCGTGCTCGTCGCGCATGCGCACCAACAGCTCGGCGTGTGCCTGGAGATGACCGCTCGGCCTCAGGTCGCGGATCTCCTGGGCGTAGATGACGAAGCGATCGGTGTCGAGGGCGGCGCGGATGCCGGCGGCGGTGTGGAGTTCGGCGTGGTGGCGACGGGCGTCGCCCTCGGAGGGATGATAGATCGAGACGCGGTTGCGGCCGGCCGCCTTGGCGGCGTAGCAGGCGACGTCGGCGCGGCTCATCACGTCGGCGGCGAGCGGGGTCTCGCCGTCGACCCGGGCGATGCCGACGGAGGCGCCGACTTCGTAGATGCGGCCGTCCCAGGCAAAGCGGGTCCGGCCGATCCGGTCGATCAGCCGCTCGGCGATGAGGCGGCCGTCGTCGAGGTCGCAGCCGAACAACAGGATGCCGAACTCGTCGCCGCCGAGGCGGGCGACCAGATCGTTGCGCCGCATCTGCTCGCGGATCAGGCGGCCGACCTCGCGCAGCAGCGCGTCGCCGGCGGCGTGGCCGGCGGTGTCGTTGATGATCTTGAAGCGGTCGAGGTCGAGGAAGCACAGCGAGTGGACGGCACCGCTGGCCGCCACCGCGACGCAATGCTCGGCGAGCGCGCTCTCGAAGGCGGAACGGTTGCGCAGGCCGGTCAGCGCGTCGTGGGTGGCGAGCTGCGCCAGCTCCTTCTGCAGGGTGCGCGAGCGGGTGACGTCCTGGAACACCAGCACCGCCCCGAGCAACTCGCCGTTCGGCTTGGAGATCGGCGAGGCGGTGGCCTCGACGTCGATGCGCGAACCGTCGCGTCCGACCAGGACGATGCCGTCCTTGTCCGACACCCGTTCGCGGGTCGCCAGCGCGCGGGCGATCGGACAGGCCGCCGGCCCGATCTCGCCGTCGCGCTCGACGCGGAAGACGCCGAAGCACGGGCGGCCGAGGGCGAGGCTCTCCGACCAGCCGGTCAACTGCTCGGCGATCGGGTTCATGAAGGTGATGCGACCGAGTTCGTCGGTGCATATCACGCCGTCGCCGATCGACTGCAGGGTGATGCGCAGCCGCTCTTTCTCGGCCTCGAGGGCCTCGGTCAGGGTGCGGTTCTCGGTGATGTCGGTGTGGGTGCCGATCATCCGCAGCGGCCGGCCGGTCTGGTCGCGGGCGATGACCTTGCCGCGATCGAGGATCCACACCCAGCGGCCGTCCTTGTGCCGCATGCGGAATTCGCATTCGAACTGTTCGGTGGTGCCACCGAGGTGCCGTTGCTCCTCGTGCAGCAGATGCGGCAGGTCGTGCGGATGGACCAGCGACAGCCAAGCGTCGGCGGCGCAGGAGATCTCGCCCGGCTCGTAGCCGAGCATGCGCGACCACATCGGCGAATAGAACGTGTCGTGCCGGAGATAGTCGTAGTCCCACACCCCCTGCCCGGCGCTCTCGAGCGCGAAGTTCCAGCGGCTCTCGGACTGCTCGAGGGCGAGCTCGGCGCGTCGGCGCGCCTCGATGTCCTTCAACTGCGAGACGAAATAGAGCGGCCGGCCGTCGACCGGATCGCGCACCGCCGACACCGCCACGATCACCCAGATCGGCGTGCCGTCGCGGCGGCGGAACTGCTTCTCGACGGAGTAGTCGTCGATCTCGCCGGTCGCTAGATCGGTGAGGCGATGGTCGACCAGATCGAGGCGCTCGCTCCAGGTAATGTCGGTGGGACGCAACCCGATCAGATCCTGCGGGGCGTAGCCGAGCAGCTCGCAGAGGGCGCGATTGACCGAGAAACAGACGCCGTCGGGCCGCAGCAGCGCCATGCCGAACGGCGAGTTCTGCATCGCGTCGCGAAAGTGGTTCTCGCTCGACACGATGCGCGAACGCTCGCGCCGCACCTCGTCGCGCAGCCGCGCCAGGGCGATCGGGGCGAGCGCCGCCAGCGCCGTGGTGGTCAACGACACCGCCGATTCGAGCACGCCGGCGCCCACCGGGGCGAAGGTCCAGCGCGCCAAGGCGGTCGCGGCGATCACCATGGTCGTCGAGCTCGACACGCACATCGCCGGCAGGCGCAACCCGGAGACCAGCAGCGGCAACACCGAAATCGGCATCAGCGGCATCATCCAGGTCGGCACGGCGAAGAGCAGCACCAGCGTGGAGCCGGTCAGCGCCATCCCCTCCGCCATCCGCGCCAGAAGCGGGCGCTCGCCTTCGAGGAAGCGGCGCAGGACGTCGGCGGCGGTGAACAGGAAGATCGCGCCACAGGCCTCGGAGGCCCAACGGCCGATCAGGACGGGGACGAAGGCGGCACCTTCGACACGCGTCAGCACGAAGGCGGCGAGCAGCGCGCCGAAGCCGGGAACCACCAGACCGACGCCACCGATCAAGCGCAACCAGTCGGTGGCGGCGTTCTCCTCGTCGTTCCGGCCGACCCCTTGCAGAATCCCGAGACCGGCGAACACCTCGGCGAGCGACACCAACGCGAGCGGGATCGCCACCTCGAAGCCGACGCCGCCGAGGGTGGCGGCCGCCAAGCCGGAGAAGAAGACGAACACCGCCGCGACGGCGGTCTCGCGCGGGGTGCACCGCGTCATCCAAACCGTCGCCCAACCGACCGCGAACAACGGGAGATTACGGGTCGCGGCGGGTTCGTCGAACAGCGCCGCGAGCAGCGAGAACGCGAAGTGACCGACCACCAGCGCTCCGAACGAGACCCCGCTCGGAAGCCGCTTCTCCTTGGTTCGCGTCAGATACGACCACACGCCGGTTCCTCTCGGAGCGAATGTCTCCCGACGAGAATGTTTCGGCGAACATCCCTAACATTCCGTGAAATCGAGGATTTCCTCTCCGTCTCGGGACCCGCCGAACGAGTGCGTCGCGAAACGCCGCCGAAGACCCTGGGGCACCCCACCATTACGTTGGGGAATGTGCAAAAATGCGACTTTTACGCATTCGAAACCATTCGAATAGAGACTTCACGATGGAGAGAGTTGAACTTTTCTCGCCTCGCCTCGAACGAAATTATCGTTTCTACCGAAAAGAACGTCGCACCTTCAGTGCCGAGACCTCGACCTCGGAGCGATCGACGTGACGCCGGGAGCAATCGGATGGCCGTTACAGAATCTGTTCAAGACATCGCGGGACGACTTCGGTACGCCGCAATCGGCCCGGAGACCATCACGGAACTCCGACGCGTGTGGAAGACGATCGAGCCGCAGCTTCCCGATGTACTGAAGCGATTCTATGCGCACGTCGGCGCCGAGCCGGCGCTCGCCGGTCTGGTCGGGGCGCGGTCCGACACTTTGGCGCGGGCGCAGACCCGCCACTGGGCCCACGTCTTCGCGGGCACCTTCGACGCCGAATACGCCCGTTCGGCCGAGGCGATCGGGCGCGCCCATCATCGCATCGGGCTGGAGCCGCGCTGGTACATCGCCGGTTATCAGTTCGTGTTGAACGAGATCGTGGCTTTGTTGGTGGCGCGCGCGGGATGGCGGCGCAAGGCGCTGACCAAGGCGCTCGCGGCGGTCAACAAGGCGGTGCTCCTCGACATGGACATCGCGCTGTCGGCCTATCAGGCGATCGTGATGGAGGAGCGTGCGCGGCAGTCGGCGCGTCTCGAGGCCGAGATCGCGACCTTCCGCTCGACCAGCTCGGCGATGCTCGACCGGGTGCGCGGGCGCTCGCAGTCGATGCTCGCCACCGCCGAGGCGCTGACCGGCATCGCCGAGGGCGCGCGCGATCAGGCGACCGGCGCGGCGGCGGCGGCCGAGCAGACCTCGTCGATGGTCGGCTCGGTCGCGGCGGCGGCGGAGGAGCTCAACGCCTCGATCGAGGAGATCGGCCGGCAGATCTCGGCGGCGACCGGGGTCGTCGACAAGGCCAACGCGATGACCTCGAAGATGGCGACGGCGATCGAGACGCTGGCGGATTCCGGCAACAAGATCGGCGCCGTGGTCGGGTTGATCCAGGCGATCGCGGCGCAGACCAATCTGCTCGCGCTCAACGCCACCATCGAGGCGGCGCGCGCCGGCGAGGCGGGCAAGGGCTTCGCGGTGGTGGCGGCCGAGGTGAAGAACCTCGCCGGGCAGACCGCCAAGGCGACCGAGGAGATCTCGCGGCAGGTCGACGACATCCAGTCGGGGACCGGCGCGGCGGTCGGCGCGATCGAGGAGATCGGCACGATCATGCGCGACATCGGCGGCGTCACCGGGTCGATCGCGGCGGCGGTGGTCGAGCAGTCGGCGGTGACGCGCGACATCGCCCGGTCGGTGGCGCAGGCGGCGGCGGGCACGGCGGTGTTGGCCGAAACCGTCGGCGCGGTCGAGGGCGTCATCACCCGGACGAGCGAGAGCGCCGGCGTTGTCGACGACAGCGCCAAGGCCTTCGGCACCGAATCGGCGGCGCTCGCCGACGAGGTGCGCGACTTCCTGGCGCGGCTGCGCGAGGACGCCGGCCCGGCGATGAAGCGAATGTGAGCGGGGTCCGCCGCCCTCGGCACGGAAACGACGGTCACCCTCTGGCGCCGTCCCGCCTCGGCCCCCATATCCCTTCGGACGCCCGGCGCCATCCTCGCCGGGCGATTCGTTTTCAGTCCACGACGGGCGAGGTTCCATGAGCCAACTGTTTTCCTCTCTCTCCATCGGCGATCTCGTTCTGCCGAACCGCATCGTCATGGCGCCGCTGACGCGCTGCCGCGCCGACGTCGGACGGGTACCGAACGCGCTGATGGCCGAGTATTACGCCCAGCGCGCGAGCGCCGGCCTGATCCTTTCCGAGGCCACCGCGGTGACGCCGACCGGCTGCGGCTATCCCGACACCCCCGGGCTGTGGTCAGACGCCCAGATCGAGGGCTGGAAGGGCGTCACCTCGGCGGTGCACGCCAAGGGCGGGCGGATCTTCGCCCAGCTCTGGCACGTCGGCCGCATCTCCGATCCGGTCCATCTGCACGGCGAGCTGCCGGTCGCCCCGTCGGCGGTGCGCCCGGCCGGCCATCCGAGCCTGCTGCGCCCGATGCGCGAGTTCGTGACGCCGCGCGCCCTCGACACCGCCGAGATCCCCGGCATCATCGCCGCCTACACGACCGGCGCCCGCAACGCGCTCGACGCCGGCTTCGACGGCGTCGAGTTGCACGCCGCCAACGGCTATCTGATCGAACAGTTCCTGGCGACCAAGACCAACCATCGCACCGACGCCTACGGCGGCTCGATCGCGAACCGCATGCGCTTCCTGCTGGAGATCGCCGACGCCGTGGCGGCCGAAGTCGGCGAGGGCCGGGTCGGCGTGCATCTGTCGCCGCGCTGCGATTCCAACGATTCCGGCACCGACGACGCGATGGAACTCTATCCGGCGGTGGCGCGCGAACTGGGGCGGCGCAAGCTCGCCTTCGTGTTCACGCGCGAATCCGAGGGACCGGATTCGCTGACCCCGATCCTGCGTCAGGAGTTCGGCGGCCCGGTGATCGCCAACGAGAAGTTCACCCCCGAGACCGCCGAAGCCGCGATCGCCGAGGGCCGTGCCGACGCGGTCGCCTGGGGCAAGGCGTTCATCTCCAACCCGGATCTGGTCGCCCGGATCAAGGCCGGCGCGCCGCTCGCCGAGCTCGACATGGCGACGATCTACGGCGTCGGCGGTCTCGGCCCGAAGGGCTACACCGACTACCCGGCGATGGGCTGACCGCTTTTCGGGCAGTCCGCCCGCGCGCATGCCTTCTCCCGCTCGCCGCCGTCGGTCTATGCTCGACCGGCGGCGGCGCGACGGGGACGGACATGGCGGCAGCGGGCGAACATCGGACCATTCACGGCGGCGAACGCCACGTCTTTCCCGACCTGAAGACGCTGCTGGCGCAGGCGAGCCCGCGCCGCTCCGGCGACGAACTCGCCGGCCTCGCCGCGGCCTCCGACGCGCGTCGGGTGGCGGCGCGGATGGCGCTCGCCGACGTGCCGCTCACCGCCTTCCTCGCCGAACCGCTGGTGCCTTACGAGGACGACGAGGTCACCCGCCTGATCCACGACGGTCACGACGCGGCCGCCTTCGCGCCGGTCGCCTCGCTCACCGTCGGCGAGTTCCGCGAATGGTTGCTCTCCGACGCGGTCGACGCGGCCGTGTTGGCCAGACTCGCGCCGGGGCTGACGCCGGAGATGGTCGCCGCCGTCTCCAAGCTCTGCCGCAACGGCGATCTGATCGCCATCGCCGCCAAGACCCGCGTGGTCACCGCCTTCCGCTCGACCATCGGGCTCGAGGGCCGGCTCGCCGCCCGGCTGCAGCCGAACCACCC
>JAAYVT010000104.1 GCA_012517025.1 Phyllobacteriaceae bacterium
GACCGGCAAGATCGCCGAGACCAACGTCGACGGGGCCGCGGTCTTCGACCGCGCCATGCTGCAGGCGTTGCCGGGCCGGGTGACCGAGACCTCGACGCCGTGGACCAAGGGCGTGATCCGCTTCGCCGGACCGCTCGGTTCGGCCTTCCTCGACGCGGTCGGGGCGAGCGGCACGACGCTGCACGTGGTGGCGCTCAACGACTACGCCGTCGACGTGCCGATCGAGGATTTCCGCAAGTGGCCGGTGATCCTGGCGATCAGCAAGGACGGGGCGCCGATGTCGGTGCGGGACAAGGGGCCGATCTTCGTCATCTATCCCTTCGATCTCGATCCCTCGCTCTACGACGAGCGGATCTTCTCGCGCTCGGCCTGGCAGGTGAAGGCGATCGAGGTGCGCTGATCCGGCACCGGGTCGATCGCGTCGGGGGAGACGGGCATGCACGATCGGAAGCGGCTCAGGGCCTACGTCGTCGCGGTGCGCCGCAACAAGACGGTGGTGGCGATCCTGTTCGCCGGGCTGATGCTGTTCGGCGGCATCCTGGCGACCTTCCACGCGTTGTGGGCGCGCAATCATTCGGTCGCCGGCTCGATCCGCGAGGACGCCTTGTGGGCGACCTATCAGATCGATCGCGAGGCGGCGAAGTTCGACGAGACCCTGCACGACGCGCTGCGTCATCCCGACACCACCCCGCTCGGCGAAGTGTCGCTGCGGTTCGACATCCTCTATTCCCGCCACGAGGTGATGGAGGACGCCGACTTCCCGGCGAAATTCCGCAACGACGCCGGCCTGAAGGCCTCGACCGGGGAGGTCGCGACGATCCTGCATCGGATGACGCCGGTGTTCGACCGGATCGCGGCGAACCAGCCGATCGCGCCGAACGACCTCGCCGGGCTCGCCGACGAGGCGCGGGGGTTGCGGAGCGCGACGGAGAAGCTGCTCGCCGGCACCCATCATCTGGCGGTCGGCCAGCAGGCGGAGGATCGCGCCGAGACGTCGCGGATCTACGCCATGCTCGGCGGGGCGATCGCGGCGATGACGCTCGCCCTCGGCACCGTCATCGTGATGATCTGGCGGCAGCTGCGCCAGCTCGAGCAGACGCGCTTCCGGCTGCAGCGGTTGTCGGAGGAGCTCGTCCAATCGGTGGCCTCGGCGGAGGCCGGCAATCGGGCGAAGTCGGCCTTCCTGGCGACGATGAGCCACGAGATCCGCACGCCGTTGAACGGCATCGTCGGCATGGCGGAGCTGCTCGCCTCCACCCCGCTCGACGCCGGCCAGCGCGATCGGCTCGGCACGCTGCGCCAGTGCTCGGACGGGCTCGTCACGCTGATCGACGACATCCTCGACTTCTCCAAGCTCGAGTCGGGCAAGATCGATCTCGAGCGTCGACCGATGGATCTCGGCGAGGTGGTCGACGGCGTCGTCGACATGTTCGCGCCGAAAGCCGATTCCAAGGGCATCGAGATGGTCGCCAGCCATCCCGGCGGGACCTGGGTGACCGATCCGACCCGCTTCCGCCAGATCCTGGTCAATCTGGTCGGCAATGCGGTGAAGTTCACCGATCGCGGCACCGTGGCGATCCGCATCTTCGAGACCCGTCGCGGCGGCGACGGCGTCGGTCTGCGGGTCCTGGTCGAGGACACCGGCGTCGGCATCTCCGAGGAGAACCAGAAGCGGCTGTTCCGCGAGTTCACCCAGGCCGACGCCTCGATCAACCGGCGTTTCGGTGGCACCGGACTGGGGCTGGCGATCTCGAGGCGGATCGTGCGGGCGCTCGGCGGCGAGGTGAAGGTGGAGAGCCGCGAGGGGCACGGGGCGACCTTCCGCTTCGAGATTCCGGTCGAACGGATCCCGGACGACGAGGCGTCGGTGGTCGGCGCCGGGCTCGACGTGCGGGTGGTGGCGCGGGCGCCGCTGGTCGCCTCGGTGGTCGAGCGGGCGCTGTCGCAGCTCGGGTTCAACGTCCACCATGCCCTGGCGGGGGCCGATCACCGACGGGTGACGCTCTACGACGTCGAGGCCTTCGCCCACGCGACGCTCGGCGGCGCGGTCGATCGCGGCGGCGACGTCGTCGTCTTCGGCCACGGCGCGCGTGCCTTCGCGGGAGAGGCGACCGACGTCGTCGACGGACCGATGACGCCGCGCCGGCTGGCGCGGCTGCTCGCCCACCGCGTCGCCGGGACACACTACGGCGGCTCGCCGTCGGCCTTCGTCGGCGACGCGATCGACGACTCGGTGATGGGCGAGGGGCTGGTGCTGCTGGTCGAGGACAATCCGGTCAATCAGACGGTGGCGAAGGGGTTGCTCGCGCGTCTCGGCTTCACCGTCGAGGTGGTCGGCGACGGCGCCCGCGCGGTCGAACGGGTGGCGGCCGGCGGCGTCGACGCGGTGCTGATGGACATGCAGATGCCGGTGATGGACGGGCTCGAGGCGACGCGGCGGATCCGCGCTGCGGAGGGCGAGGGGAAACGGGTGCCGATCGTCGGGCTCACCGCCAACGCCTTCGCCTCCGACCGCGAAGCCTGTCTTTCCGCCGGCATGGACGACTTCGTCACCAAGCCGGTCACCCGGCCGAAACTGGCGCGGGCGCTCGCCCGCTTCGTGCGGGGGACGGCGCCGGGCGCCGCCGCGACGACGCCGCGCGAGGACGACGTGTCGGCGCAGGCGGACGAGGCGGCGGGGGAGATCGTCGATCGGGCCCATCGCGCCGGGCTCGCCGACGCGCTCGGGCCGGAGGGGCTGGCCGAGTTGACGACGGTGTTCCGCGACGACGCCGCTCGGCTGATCGAGGAGATCGCCACCGCCGTCGAGACCGGCGACCGCGACGGCGCGCGCAAGGGGTTGCACACGCTGAAGGGCGCGGCGGCGAACGTCGGGCTGGTCGGGATCGTCGCGACGATCGACGCGATCCGCGCCGCCGGCGGCCTCGACGGGGCGGAAGCGGCGGGGCGGCTGGCGGCGGCGGTGCTCGCCGGCGAACGGGCGCTGGCCTGCGCCGACCTCGAGGCGGCGGCGGCGTCGCCTCGTGTCGCGCGGCGCGCCTGAGACCTCACTCGGCCCGGCCGCGCGCCTTGGGCAGGGGCGGCGCCCAGCCGCCGATCTTCGAGGTGGAGAGGCCGATCCGCGCCAACCCCTCGGCGAAGACCACGGCCGCCGCCACGCCGTCGACGACCGGCACACCGTGGATCGCCGACAGACGGCGGGCGAGATCGGTCATGCCGGCGCAGCCGAGCACGATCGCCTCCGAGCGGTCCTCGACGAGGGCGCGGGCGATCTCCTCGGAGATGCGGGCGCAGGCGTCGGAGGCGGGATCCTCCAGCGCCAGAACAGGCACTTCGGCGGCGCGGACGCGGGCACAGCGCGAGGCGAGCCCGTAGCGGACGAGATTGGCCTCGAGGGTGGGGATCGAGCGCGACAGCGTCGTCACCACCGAGAAGCGGTCGGCGACGAAGGCGGCGGCGTGAGCGGCGGCTTCGCCGATGCCGATCACCGGCTTCGGCGACAGGGCGCGCGCGGCGTCGAGGCCGGTGTCGTCGAAACAAGCGATCACGTGGGCGTCGGCGCCGGCCGCGACCGCCTGCTCGATGCGGGCGAGCAGGCCGGGGACGGCCATGGCGCCGTCGTAGGGGCCCTCGATCGAGGCGGGGCCGTTCGCGCTCTCGTCGGCGCGGATCTCGGTGCCGGGGGCGGCGACGGCGCGGGCGACGATCGCCGCCTTCTCGGTCATCGAGCGGGTGGTGTTGGGGTTCACCAGATGAATCAACATGCGTCTTCTCACACCATGCCGGAGCCGGAATCGTCGCCGTGACGGCTGCGCCGGGCGGCGATCGAGCGGATCGTCGTCAGCGTCAGGGCGATCACCAGGAAGGAGATCGCCGAAGTCGCGGTGCCGAGCGCGTAGATGTCCGGGGTGGTGACGGTGGTGGTCAAGCCCTGGAGATCGAGGGGGAGGGTGTTGACCGAGCCGATCGCCTGGGACGAGCGCGCGATCTCGTCCCACGACAGGGTGAAGCCGAAGAGGCCGATGCCGACCACCGAGGGCAGAATGATCGGCAGTACGACGAAGCGGAAGCTCTGCCACGGGGTGGCGCCGAGGTCGCGGGCGGCCTCC
>JAAYVT010000105.1 GCA_012517025.1 Phyllobacteriaceae bacterium
GCGCCCCTGAGCCGAAGACGTCGCGCGCGGCGGAGCGGGGGGCCGCGCCCGCTCCGCCGCGTCGCGCATTCGGCCCGCGAAAGAATTCGCGGGCGGTGGGAATAAACCGGGAGGTCGCCCGGTCCTGCATCTCGTGAGGCACGCTCGCCCACGCCCCGATGGAGCGCCCCCATGCGAAACGGACCCGACGACACCCCCGAACGCGCCGCCGCCGGCCTCGACCGACGCGGCTTCCTCGAATGCATGACCTGGGCCGGCACCGGCCTCCTCTGGACTTTGTCCGGCGGCCTCCCGCACGGTGTCGGCATCGCCTCGGCGGCGGCGGCCGAAACGAGCGCGGTGACGCCTTTCACCTTCCTCCAGATCTCCGACAGCCACGTCGGCTTCGACAAGCCGGCCAACCCGGATGCGACCGCGACGCTGCGCGAGGCGATCGCCCAGGTGAAGGCGCTGCCGGTGAAGCCGGCCTTCATGATCCACACCGGCGACGTCTCCCATCTCTCCAAGGACAAGGAATTCGACGACGCCGATCAGATCATCCGCGAGGCGGGTCTGCCGGTGTTCTACGTGCCCGGCGAGCACGACATGCTCGACGAGGGGCAGGGCGCGGCGTGGCTCGCCCGCTACGGCCGGGACACGCGCGGCGCCGGTTGGTTCTCCTTCGATCGCGACGGCGTCCACTTCGTCGGCCTCGTCAACGTGGTGAACCTGAAGGCCGGCGGTCTCGGCAATCTCGGCGCCGAGCAACTCGAATGGCTCGAGCGGGACCTCGCCGGCCTCTCCGCCTCGACCCCGATCGTCGTCTTTGCCCACATCCCGTTGTGGACGGTCTATCCCGAATGGGGCTGGGGCACCGCCGACGGCGCCCAGGCGCTCGGTTCCCTCGCCCGCTTCGGCTCGGTGACGGTGCTCAACGGCCACATCCATCAGGTGATGCAGAAGGTCGAGGGCAACGTCGCCTTCCACACCGCCCGTTCGACCGCCTTTCCCCAGCCGGCGCCCGGCACCGCGCCGTCGCCGGGACCGATGAAGGTGCCGGCCGGCGATCTGCGCAAGGTTCTCGGCATCGCCACCGTCGACGTGGTGGCGGGTCGCGGCCCGCTCGCGGTCGTCGATCGGCCGCTCGCCGGCTGACGAACGAACCGCTCCGGTCGGGAGCCCTCCGTCCCCCGGGGGCCGCCCGACCGGGCCCTTCCCGGTTTCGACCTTCTTCTCGGAGAGATCCTCCCATGCCCCTTCCGATTCGTGCGATCGCCGTCGCTTCCGCCTTCACCGTCCTCGCCGCGATCCGGCTCGTCGATGGTTCGGCCGTCGCCACCGCCGCCGAGCCCGCGCCGGTCGCGGTCCGCATCGACAACTTCACCTTCTCGCCGGTGGAGATCACGGTCGCGCCCGGCACCACCGTGACCTGGACCAACGCCGACGACATTCCCCACACCGTGGTCGCCGACGACAGGGCCTTCCGCTCCTCGGCTCTCGACACCGACGGCACCTTCTCGCGCACCTTCGCGACCGTCGGCGACGTCGCCTACTTCTGCTCC